>CAZBDF010000563.1:0-3035 GCA_964490385.1 uncultured Lentimicrobiaceae bacterium
TTCAATGTGCTACGCACGATTGAAAGTCAGGGTATTGACATTGAAACGTGCGGAGTACTTTCAATCGTCATAATATGTTTGACATGACACTAGCCTGATCAAATAAAAAGATATTTTGCATCAAAAAAAAACCTCCGCCGAGCTAACGACGGAGGATCCCAGCAAAAAAGATTTCCTCTTTGAATAAAGTAAGAAATGAAAAGTAACTCAAACTATACGTTTGTAATTTGTTTACTTTGAGCGACAAAGCTATTCTCATAATCCTTCCTAAACAAATTTTTTTTTAATCCCTTTTTTGGAAATTTGCCCCGATAATAATTCACTTACCATTCTGATATTTCCTCACCAATGATGCCTGAAGTAATCTATTAATTTTTAACATTTTAGGAATTAATCAGTATTTTTATAATAGTAAGTCATCCTAAGTTTTATCGGAAAATTTAGAAAATAAAGATTCACATTATTGCAATTTAATTCCATTTCCTAAAATTGGAAATAACAAACATTTTTCTATCAAGACAGGTCTTATTTATTAAGTATCTGTTATTTGCCATATGTTCTAATATTGAGAAATCAACATATAACTACATCCATGCCAAATTAACTATTTTTCATTTTATTTTCACTGCTGTCCGGTTTAAAAAAAATAGAAATGTATAAAAACCTTTACCTGTGCAACCCTGCCTCGCGGCAAGGCGGGCTCTACGAGGTATTGAAGTTTTGGGCTTACTTTTTTCTCTACAATACTAAATCGCCTACGGCGAAACCGCTTCGCAGCGAGGCGAGTTCCGCGTAGCGGATATAGTACTGTAGAAAAAGATGTTAGATTTTTTGGGGGATTCCCCGTAGGGGATGAACAGTTTTTACCGGACACTAATGTTGTTTCTATAAAACAGTACTACCATTTTTACCGATAATCAACTGAGAAAAATAAGCACTCAAATTAATTTTGCATAAAAAGTTTACGACCTCACTATAGGATTGAATGGCAGATTATCAAGTCAGTAAAGTATTGTAATAATAAGGGATTTCAATCTTGACAAAAATTACTACTTTTGCACCCCAATTTTTAACACATTTATTGAATGAATATAAGTCAGGATAAAACAGGCGATTTAACTGCAACTTTGAAAATAGAAGTTCAGGCATCAGATTACAAAGAACAATTTGATCAGGAATTAAAAAAATACCGTAAACAGGCAACCCTGCCAGGTTTCAGACCAGGAAAAGTACCCATGGGGGTCATCCAAAAAAAGTATGGAACTGCCCTTAAGGTTGAAGAAGTAAACAAAGTAGTATCCGGTGCACTCAACGATTATATCACCAACGAAAAACTTGATTTGTTGGGATATCCAATATCCAATCCCGAAAAAGGCTTGATGCCTGATTTTGAAAACCAAATCGATTTTGAGTTTTATTTTGATATCGCCACTTCTCCCGAAATCACCCTTGATGTCTCTGAAAATACTGAGGCAGAATATTTAAAAATCCTCGTTAGTGATGAGATGCTGGAAAAGTTTATTGATGACATCCGCAAACGCAATGGTGCATTCGAAGAGGTTGACAACATTGAAGAAAGTGATATGGTAACTGTTAAAATTGAAGAACTCAACGAAGACAATACCATCAACAGCGAAGGCATTTCAAACAACGCCCCCATTGTTCCTACCTACATTAAAGATGAAGATACCAAGGCTGAACTTCTTAAGCTAAAAGTTGGAGATACCATTATTTTCAACCCTTTAATCGCTACTGGAAACGCCACCGAAACGGCTACCATGCTTGGCATAAAGAAAGAAGAAGCCGAAAACCTGGAGAAAGATTTCCAGTTTACAGTAGAAAAAATTACAAGGCAGGGATTGGCAGATGTTAATGAAGAATTATACAAAGCCACTTTCCCCAACGATGAAATTAAAGATGAAACTGAATTCAGGGACAAGGTGCGTGAAGAGGCCTCTAAAGCACATGCTGCTGAATCGGACAAACATTTCATGCACCATACGATGGAGCAGTTTTTGAATAATACAGAAACTGAACTGCCGGATGAATTCCTCAAAAAGTGGTTGTTTGTAAGCAATGAAGGAAAAATTTCGGAAGAAGAGATCAACAAGGACTACCATCATTATCAGCGTTCGATGAAAATGCAACTCATCGAAAACAGGCTGGTTAAGGCAAATGAAGGATTGCAGGTTACCGAGAAGGACATTAAAGATCAAATCAGATCATATTTCAGCATGTACATGCCACCACATTCAGGTGATGACAACCAGGAATGGGAAGAACGTATGGATGGAATTGTTGACAATTACATGCAAAACAAAGAGGAAGTCCAGAAAATTAGCAACCAACTTTTCGACCAACGTGTAATTGAGCTTTTCAAATCGAAACTCAATGTTGTTGAGAAAGAAGTAAGCTATGACGAATTTGTAAAAACACTCAAAGAATCACAGCAACAAGATCATGCACATGAGCATACACATGAGCATGCTCATGTGCATGAGGAAGAAGATTCCAATGAACAATAAGCCAGCAAACTTCATTGTTTGATTTAACCCATTTTTAAAAAACTGAATATTATGAACCTAAATAGTGAATTTAACAAATATGCAACCCAGCATCATGGCATCAGCAGCCTGACTTTGCATAAATATAATTCGATAGCAAAAAATTACATCTCCCCTACTATTATCGAAGAGCGTCAGCTTAATGTGGCACAGATGGATGTATTTTCGAGGTTAATGATGGACCGTATCATCTTTCTTGGCGTACCCATCGACGATTATGTTGCTAACATAATCCAGGCCCAGTTGTTGTTTCTCGAGTCGGTTGATTCATCCAAAGACATTCAGATTTATCTGAATACGCCCGGTGGTTCAGTTTATGCAGGATTGGGGATTTACGATACCATGCAATATATTTCATCAAATGTGGCTACCATTTGTACAGGAATGGCAGCTTCGATGGGTGCTGTTTTATTGTGTGCCGGTGAAGATGGTAAGCGTACTGCTTTACAACATTCACGCATTTTAATCCAT
>CAZBDF010000564.1:0-3029 GCA_964490385.1 uncultured Lentimicrobiaceae bacterium
CAAAATTAGGAATCTTTGGGCTTTTTTTGTACTTTAAACTTTCGGACACTTATGAGCAAATATATAACAAATAATTTGGATATTAAAAAAAAAAACATTAAAGGGGGGGGGCTATTTTATAGGGCGTTTAAATAGTAAATAATTTTTATGATCGGCAGCCAGGGCGTGGTTAGGGTAAACGATTGAAAAGAGGAACGCGAGAATGATAGAATGATTGAATGTGAGAATGATTGAATATCCAATAAACTACCAACCAGCCTTCGCTGTGGCAAACTTCCAACTTTATAAGCAAAGTATAAGGTCGGGGTTTTATACCTTTGTCCCGCTGCAGAATAAAAACTGGTGTCTTATTGCCGATTGCCAAAATTCCAATTTCCGCTTACTGATTACCAAATACCTATCACTGATATCCCCTCCCCATCCGGCACTATTATTGCTTAATTTCGCCTCACACAAAAACACCTCATCATGAAAAAACTTAGTTTTATTTCAGCATTAGTGTTGGCATCAGCATTAACATTTTCCTTCCTTCACCTTAGCGCACAAGAAACGGTTAGCGAAGAATTGCGCATTAAAGAATGGATTGACGGACAAACGATCACAGTTTTTGAACATCAGATTACACGTATATTTGGCGAAACCTACGACAAAAACGCCATCCGAAATTACCACATTCCAATCACAAATATTGGATATAAAGATTTAGGCCAGCTTAAAGACGAAACCCAGCTGACTGCCAAATCTCAGGAATGGCCTACGGAGCAGCTTGATGAGGCATTACAATATCTTGAAACTAACGCCAAAGGGGGACGCCTCTTTGTTTACATCGAACGAAAGGAAAATAACAGGGCGAAGGCTATCTCTTTTTTTGTAATACTGAGAGACAGTGCTGACGAAGAATTTTTTAGGAGCAACGTAGGTGACCGTGTGCCTGAGTTTGGCGATTTTGGTTTTTGGTCGAATTACTTTGAAGTAGATATTCCTGATGAAATTAAGTATCCTTTTTTTGTTTACGTAAACGACCGTAAGAGTAGCAATTTATCAGATTTCAAATTTGAGCTACAATACTGAATCCACTACGTGGAACTCGCCTCGCTGCGAAGCGGGTTCGCCGTAGGCGATTGAGTATTGTAGCAAACCAATTGTATGCAATCTGGTATTCCCCGTAGGGGATGAACAATTTGATTAAGCGTTTTAATAGTCGGATTAATTACCGGTATTTAGAAAAGTAATTTGATAAAAAAGATTACGAACCAGATTTTTATTTGCATATACATTTAAAGCAAAAATAGAACCTGGTCTTACTCCAGAATCAATTTCTCGTATTTCACTATATCACCGCCCGCAATCTTAACAACATAAATACCCTTCGGTAAATCACTCAGGTTGATGGCAATATTTCCTATAAATTTGGAACTGAATACTGACTTTCCATCCAAGCTAAAAATATCAGCCTGGTGATGCTTGCTATTGTTGGCAAATACAATTTCAAATTCACCGGTACTCGGATTAGGGAAAATCATTGTACGGTTCTCTGCTAGGCCTTCAATATTTGTGGCATCGAAAAGCAACTCACCAATCACCGATAAACCATTGTCGGCAAATTGACCATTCCCAATTGCAAGTGTTTGATCAAAGGATACCCACAGCTTATATTCCTTTTTGCTTGATGGGCGATATAGCTTGAATGATATAAGATCATCCTGCATAAAACCATCAGTTCCCGGAGTAGTAACATCGTCACCAAAAATAGCAATGGCCTGGTTTTTATCAAGATTTGTAATTTCGCATAAACCGGCACAGTAGCCATCTTTGGTAAAAGCGCCTATAAAATCGCCCTCTTTAACATCGCTTAAGGCTTTTGCATGAATAGCAATATTGTGGGTTGACGGTGTTAAAGCCGGATTATTCCATGGAGTGCTATTCGCAATCTTCGGTGCATTTAAATTTTGGCTTTTAAGCATTGGGGAACAATCCGGAAAAGTAATCTGCGCATTTTGCGAAACGGCAATCATATATGATTTACCGGGCAAGAGTGTCTGAAGTGTGCTAATACCCCATTCAGGCCAATAAATATTGTTGCCTGCAATTTCCTTAACAACAATAATTCTATCCGATACCGGGGCTAATAATTCAGTAAGTTGCACATTGCATTGGGAAATTGTTGGGATCAGGTTCCAGGTAGTTGATAGACTCAGTTGGGTATCGGTTTCCGGGCATCCCATAACTGGAAGCACAACATCTGAATTAACCCTGATCTTATACCCATAATAACTTTTCCACAAACCAATAGTGTTGATATTTTGTCCGGGATAATACATTTTTGTAAGGGTTTGCATGATGACTAACTCATCGAGTATGGGTTCCATGGTATGCGTAACCAATTGGGATTCTGGGGTTAAATAACTCGAAAACCCACTCCAACCTTCCGGGATTTCAATGAAATGTTCGTTGTAAATAATCAATTCATCCACGATAGACAAACCAGTTAAATACCACTTATTGTTACAAGATAAAAATCCACCACATTGAAAATCCGGGATGGCAGTGTATTCCTTTTGATCCGCAGTCCAACGATAAACTTTCCAATTAAAAGTTTCACCATAAGCAAAGCCATCCTTTTCTGGAGTAGTTCCGTCATCCCCCTGTGCAATCACAGCTGTGCTAGCTGTACCAGACCACATGCCGGCACCTCCGCACTTCAACTCACCATAATCATCGGTATAAAAAACCCCTATATAATCGCCCTGCTGCAAAGGGACGCCACATAAATTGGGATTTGCTGAAGAAATAACAGAAATGATGTGAACATCGCCTGTATTTTCATATTCCCAACCAGGTGGCAAGCCAAAATAGTTGGGGGTACTAACAAAATCCTGGTCAATGTGATTATAATTAATAGTTTGATAGTTGCGCGATACGGGATTAAAATTATATCCTTCCAAATAAGGGGTCAGGGTATCAGTGGTACATGGGACAAACTCAATGGAATATTCACCCGCTTCATTTGTGGTTATTATTGTTCCATT
>CAZBDF010000565.1:0-3024 GCA_964490385.1 uncultured Lentimicrobiaceae bacterium
TGTTTAGTTAATTGCCAAAGGTTTTGGCCGACTTTCCTGTACCATAAATTACAGGGGGGCTTCGGTTAGAAAATTCAGAGTAGTTATTTTTGGATTGATCTAAAAATCTTACATATTCCAAAAACACAAATGTACAACATATTTTTATTGAGTGCGAAAGATGGTGAAAAACTATCTTAGGAGATTTGCTTTTTCGTGTTCAAGTGTTGATGTGGGTTTAGATGTGCTGAAATAAAAACTAAATAAATAGTTGTACAACTAAAATATTAGTTATACCTTCGTCGTTTAAAATTATTGATAAAAATTAAACTACATAAATTATATTAAAGTGAAAGAATTAACAAAGGCCGAAGAACAGGTAATGCAGATATTGTGGAAGATTGAAAAGGGGTTTGTGAATGATATCCTTGAAAAATTTCCTGAACCAAAGCCTGCTTACAACACTGTTTCTACAATCGTTCGTATCCTCGAAAAAAAGGAGTTTGTTTCGTACAAGGCCTATGGCAAAACCCATCAATATTATCCTTTGGTTTCAAAAAAGACCTACACAAAATCTTATCTGAATGGATTCCTTAGTAATTATTTCAGCAATTCGCACAAGCAATTGGTATCATTTTTTTCGAGTGAGAACAATTTAAGTGTTCAGGAACTGGAGGAGATTAAGCAGCTGATGGAAGACCAGATCGAACAACAAAAAGATAGTTGATATGATTTTTGAACCCATAACCCGGCGTGGCAAGTGGCTCATTGTTTTGTTTTCGGCAATTGGGCTGGTGCTTGTCTTAGCCGTATCACCCAAACTTGATTCTGCTGAAAGTATATTTTATGATGCAACCGAGGCTTTCGAAAGCGGCGATTACCGTAAATCCATGGAGTTGTACGATAGGGTGATCGAAATGAACCCTACCATAGCCACAGCATGGCAAAACCGGGGAAGTGCCAAGTTTAAGTTAGGATATTTTGGGGGTGCGATTGTTGATTTCACCAAGGCGGTTTATCTCGATCCTTCCAATTACGAAGCCTGGAACAGTTGCGGAATGGCCAATTATAAATCCCAACAACATTTCGATGCCCTGGGCAATAGCAAAAAAGCACTGTCCATAAATCCTGAATATGCACCGGCACACAATAATCTTGGTTTAACAAAATACCGCATGGGCCTTTACCAGGAAGCTATAAAACATTTCGACTCTGCAATTATCCTCGACCCGGACTATGCTGAAGCCTGGCAAAACCGGGCAATGGTTAAGGTGAGGATGGGAATTGTTTATACTGCATTAGATGATTATCAAGAGGCCATTGCACTTGATCCTGATTTTTCGGAGGCTTATAATAACCGTGGGTTGCTGCACTACAAAATCAAGTTTTACCAATCAGCCATCAATGATTTTGATAAAGCCATCGACATTAGTCCTGAAAAAGGAGCTGCCTACTTTAATCGTGGAGTGGTTAAATTTAAAGTTGGTGATCGTGAAGGAGGCCGGGCGGATATGGATAAGTTTAAACAACTTGATAAAAAAGTGAATTATTGACTTGAAATATTAGAAAGTCGTGGATGGCAAGTAAGGGATGCCCGCCTTGCCGGCGAGGCAGGCAAGCCCCGGCTAGCCAACCTTCACTTCGTTTCGGATGGCAGAGGGAGGGGATGGCTGCCCTGAACAAAGTATTGTCATTAATGGTAGAGGTAAGGGATGCAAGCCCCGACGCAGGAGGGGATGGCGGCCCTGGATAAAATGTTGTCATTGAATGTAGCTGGTGGTCATTTATGGTCAAGTGTGGAAATTTTAAAATAAATGACGGCAAAACCAAATGAAAACGAATGACAATTAAACATAATAGAATTATCTCAAAAAATAGTATAAAATGAACAATCTAATCTTATATCTTCTTCAGTCAGGAATCAGCCTTATTCTACTCTACGGAATTTATTGGCTATTTCTCCGCAAGGATACATTTCATATGGTGAACAGGATTTACCTGGTAGTAACGGTGATTTTCTCCTTACTTTTCCCCTTGTTGCAAATCAATTTACCTTTTGATGGAACTGAACAAACCACCTTTGTGGTGATGCTGGATGTGGTGACTATTAGCGCGACCACGCTACAAACCAGTTTACTAAATCATTTATCAACCTTTCAAATCATCACCATTATCTATTTAACGGGAGCGGGGATATTCCTGGTCCGTTTTCTGTTTCAACTTGGGCAACTTTTTGCAATGGTTCATAAACACGGTATTTCCCGTGAAGAGGGATTGAACATTGTTTTTATCGACAGGAACTACGCGCCTTTTTCATTTTTCAACCTCATCTTTATCAACCGCAAGGAGGTAAATAAGGGGAACATCAAAGAGATTATCACGCACGAGCAGGTGCATATCCGCCAGAAGCATTCCATCGATCTGATTATTATCGAACTAATGACGATTGTTCAATGGTTCAATCCGCTGGTGTGGCTCTACCGGAATTCAATCAAAAGCATACACGAGTATCTTGCCGACGAAGGCGTTTTGGTGCAGGGTTTTGATGCCATGAATTACCAAAACCTGCTGCTCCATCAATCCATGGGCATACAAGTTAACGAACTCACAAATAATTTCAACCATTCACTAATCAAAAAAAGAATTATCATGATGACAAAAAACAAATCAAATTTCTTGGCCAGGCTCAAAGTGTTGCTGGTTACACCGGTGGCATTTTTCCTGGTGGTAGCATTTACGGCTTCGCCAATGGTTCAATCAATGGCGCAGGTTGATAAGGCTGGTAATGTTGAAAAGGAAACCCAGGTAATTACTCCACAAAAAAAACCGGCTGAAGATGTTTTTACTGTTGTTGAAGTTATGCCAAAGTTTCCCGGTGGTATTAATGCCCAAATGAAATATTTACAAAGTGAGATTAAGTACCCTGAATCGGCCCGGAAAGCAGGCAAACAAGGAACTGTTTATGTAACTTATGTCGTTGAAAAAGATAGGAGCATCACCGATGCAAGAGTATTGAGAGGCTTTTATAAAGAGTGCGATGAAGAG
>CAZBDF010000566.1:0-3002 GCA_964490385.1 uncultured Lentimicrobiaceae bacterium
TAGAAAATCTTTGATTTTCGTAACTTTTCGAGGATGCACGAAAAACTATGAAATCGTAGATTTCTGGTTTTTCGGCATTGGTGGTCATTTCTCATCCACCGTAGCTTGCGAAGATGGGGGTAGTAATTAATTGTGTTTGGTTTTTTAATGTTAATGACGGCGTAGCCAAATGACTACAAATGACGGTTTTTCCCGGATTTTTCCATTTGATGCCAGCAATGTATTTACGGTTGACTAATGTAGAAAAATCATTAATAGTCATTTGACTCGAAAACCTGTCCCTTGGAGTTGTAGAGGTAAACATACAGGTACTGCGGATAAACGTCGGCAAAATAAGAAATAACACTTTCTACATCTGACATGGGACCATCGTAATTGTAAACAAAGGATTTTGCATATTCAAATTCGAGGTATTCGGGCACGATGATTTTTCCGGCACTGTCTGCCCGAAAGTAGCCATAATCCCCCTGATTCAGGACAAGTGGGATTGCGCCAATGTTTTCCAACGAATCAAGAAAAGCATCAACTTTTTCTTCACCCTCACTTTCAAAATACCTGGCAAGTCCCCAAATAGTATTTTCAGGAATGCGGTAAAGTGTGTCGTAGGGAATGTTTAATAATTGGAGGTCATCAAAACCGATGACATATGATTCTTCAGTAACTTTAAGGGAGCCTGTATTTTCAGCATCTCCAACTTTGATGGAAACCGGGTAATTCCCCAAGCCATAACTTCCGAGGTCAATGATTCCAATAGCTGGACCGGGGTTGTTGATACAATAATCAGATTTCTCGACATCAATCAGAATGATGTCAATATTCTCCGGGTCCGAGGAAGATGAATAACGGATGATATTATCGAGGCAATCGTATTCGTCAACCGTAAAAAAGTTGAGATGCAGGCTTCTCGAATCATCGGATAACTCTTCAGTCATTTGCAAGTTAACTTCCCCAAGTTGAAGGTATTCTTTGTCGTGTTTGAGGCAGGAGGAAAGCAATGAAAAGATGACTAACAAAAGTAGTGCTGAAGTAATAGTTTTTTTCATGCGTGTAAAGTTTTAACCTGAATAATTTATGGATTAGTAGTGCTATCGGATCAATAGCCCCGTCCGCAAGCTGGCGGACGGGGATAGTAACATGCGGCCTGATGCTCCCCTGAAAATTTGGAAAAGCTTATTTTATATTTTTATAGCTTTTCAATTTCTTCCTTTGTTAATCCGGTCATTTCACTAATTATTGATATTTCCATTCCTCTTTTTTTCATTTTTTTCGCTACTTTAATTGCATTTTTTGTTTCCCCTTTTTCAATTCCTTCTTTTCTAATTCTATACTCTTCATCCACTTTCATTGTCCAGGCCATACTTGCTCCATAACGCAAATCTTCGAGATGCCGTTGATATTTTTTCTGCTCTTCTTCTGATAAGGTATCAAGTCGCCATAATTCTCTTGCCTTATTAATTCCTTTGGCAGTAAACCCGTCTTTTATTTCATTATTTTTAAAGTAATAAATCCATTCGTCCAATGTGTTTTTTGCTATATCGTTAAACTGATTTACTTTGATTACAAAATACTCAGGGAAAATTTCACAGGGTTCTTTTTTTCCAAGAAATTCAGCTTGTTTAGTTGAGAGTTCAAGTTTGTCATTGAGATGCATTCCAATGAAATCTGTTTTGCCATGATAAATATAATCTTGCCCTTGTCCCAAGTCGAAATAAACAATATTTATGGAATAGATTTTCTTAATATTTCTGTAGGGTTCTCCAACCGAAATGAATTCAGTTAGTGTCTTTGATGCACCATAAACCATACGATGAAAATAATCGTATTCCTGTTCGTTCTGAATTTCAATGATAACTAATTCTCCATTGGCGTTTTTTACAAGTATGTCAACACGGTTAAATTTGTCATTGTTGATGCGCTGATTACTTTCACTTTCAAGGATGTTTTCAATGGTAATATTTTCCTTTAATAATTCTGATAAAAAACCCTCTACAACCGAAAAGTCAGCTTTATTTCTAAGAAGTCTTTTTATAGCCCAATCAAATCGAATTAAATTTTTGTTTGCCATTATTTCTAGTTTTCTACAAATTTAATGGTTTTTTTTGTGTTGTAAAGATTTGTTCAAATTACCAATTTTTTTGTTAGAATTTACTGTTCCTCAGCCTTACACCTAACGTTAAATATAATCAATGAAACTTTCGTTTCGCGATTTCGAAAAGCGTATTGAAGGAGGGTTTATTTTCTTCGTTTCCATAACTCAGTTTCAATTGATCGATATAATGAACTGCCTCGTGAAAATCGCTGGTATCGTTGAGTGCTTCGATAGCCTGATTGTATGTTGACATTTCACCTTTAAAAATTTCGTTGATGAATAAAAACTTGTCGTTGATACCAATGGCAGCTTTGATATCCGCAATTTTGTTTTGCTTAATTTTTGCAGCCAGGCTGTTGTCCTCATCATTTTGATAAATATCGGCAAGCGTTTTTGAGGTGCTAAAAAGGTCGAGTGTAACTTTCGGGTCGGGCTTCGAATTGTTTTCAACAAGCGGAGGAGTTGTATCCTGATTAATTTCCTCAACTTCCATTGAGGCTTTTTCGCCATCAGGTTCAGCACCAACAATTTCAAATTCAATCGGAGGCTGGATTACAACGGGTTCCTGTTCTTCCTCAATTATCTCAGTTGTTTCATCAACCTCGCTAATTATTTCTTCATGCTGTTCATCAACTTGTTCTTCCGGTTCTTCTTCTGCTTGTTCTTCCGGTTTTTCTAAGGGTTCATTCTCTGTGATGAATTCTTCGTTTTTTCTTAAATCTATTTGGGCTTCCTTGTGAATTTCAGCTATAGCAGAATTATCCTCATCAGCTAATACATCAATTTTTTCCGATGATTTTTTAACAGTTTCTAAACTCTGCCTGGTACTGACGATGTCCAATTCATAAATCAAGTCGTATATTTTCTTGATGTCATCAGTAAGAATATCTTTGTCAATTCTCGAAATCCCATG
>CAZBDF010000567.1:0-2997 GCA_964490385.1 uncultured Lentimicrobiaceae bacterium
TTTTATTCGTTTTGCGTTTGGTGTTTGGCGTTGTGCGTTTGGCGTTTTGTGTTTGGGTATTCAGTATTTGAGATTCTCCTTTGACCGCAAATGGCAATCCTGTCATCGGGCATCCGTCATCCAACTACCGGGCAACTAACTCCAAAATATCACCGCTACTTTAAGCTGGATGAAACCCGCCTGCCCTGCCTCCGCATAGCTACAGCGATATGAAATTTTTGATTTGACAGCATCGATTTACATCTTAAATCAAAAATTGTTAATCATCGATCATAAATAAATTCTTGCCAAAAAAAGCAACAATTTAATTGACTATACCCTATCCATCCCATAAACCTTTCCACCATCTTCTCTACTTCTTCCCACAATCTTCAAAATACAATACAGCATCTTCGTTGAGCAAAATATAATAGGCGCTTCCAGGAAGGATGGTTTCCAAGGTACCGATCTGCTTTTCGGGCCAGTAAACTTTATTCCCGGCAATTTCCTTGATCTGTACAAGGGCATCATCAAGGGCAAACAGAATATCAAAAGGCGTAAGAGGGCATGTACTTAAAACAGGGAGTAAATTCCATCCGGCATACAATTGCAGGCTTTGCTGATGATCGGAAACCCCTTCCAATTCCAAATCAAAAGCTGCTTGCGACTTAACAAGATATGCCGTGCTCATTTCGATATCAACAAGCTCAAAGATCGATTCGCCCGGATAGTAACTTTTTACACCATCACCCAAATAAATAACTTGCTGGAAGTCGTCCCCAAAAACACTTTCAATGTTTTTCCACTTTGGCTGAAGATAGGATGACACAGCACTCCATCCCGTGCCAATGCTCAGTGTTTGTTGCTCTGTTTCGTAGGCATCGAAGGCTGTGAGTACTGAAATCCCAAAGGAATAAAATTTTCCATCGTGGTGGGCCAGGGCCTGATTGTATTCGGCCAAAGCATAATATTCTTCATTGGGATCAGGGAGAAATACTTTCCAGATTATATTTTCGCCATGGTCAAATCCATCCTTTTCGGGAGTAAGAAAATCATCACCATAAGCCGGCACAGAATTACTGGATATTCCGTCCCACATTTTATAGCCACCGCACTTTTCAATCTGTCCGTCAAGGTAAAAAGCACCAATATAGCTGCCTACCGGTAATGGCAAACCATTAAAAACTGGATTTGCTGACAAAGGGATTGAAAAAGAATGAAATGAGTTAGTAGGTGTAAAACTCCAATGCGGTGGCAGGACAGAGCCACAAGCGCTGTTATGAAAACCAAGACTGTCGAAAGTATCGATGGGCAGCAAATCCCATTGCATACTCACATCAAAATATTGTGGATTGTAGCCCGCCCCACTTTCAATGTCATATTTCCTCACAAGGGTATGGTCTTTAGTCCAGGCTTCGGCACCACAAGCATCTGTGAAAGGCGCAGTAGCACAATCTGCATCATCGGTCCAGCCCGTACCGGGATCCTCACCAATTTTGCCAATCAAATCAACGAGGTCGCCATTGGATTTTTCCAGGGCCATGGCATCGTCGCCATTAAAATACA
The DNA here is from genome assembly GCA_964490385.1 of uncultured Lentimicrobiaceae bacterium. GTDB lineage: Bacteria > Bacteroidota > Bacteroidia > Bacteroidales > 4484-276 > 4484-276. Next base: position 1,546 of record CAZBDF010000567.1, read on the forward strand.
TTGTCTTGTTCACGTCGTAAACCGGACAAAGAAAGGTATCGGCAACAGCCATTAACGCAAGGTCAACCGGAGTTTCGTATCCAATACCGTTTGGATCACGTTTATCCAAAACCACAACATAGGTGTCCTTTGAATCAAGCGTTCCGTCAAGCGAAACCACATCAGGATTAAAGCTGCCATTGCCATACCTTGCAATCCGATAGTTACTCAAATCTATCGTGAAATTGCTTGGGTTAAAAATTTCGAGTGCCTTGTTATTTCCACTCCCTTCAACATACTCCGAAAAAAACAAATCGGCACAGCCCGGAGTTGGCTCTTCGACACCAACTCTAAGTTTAATAGTAAGCGGCAAATGATCGGACATGTTGTACAAGGCATTGATCACATTGGAAGGGGCACTGGAATTTGGAGGGTCTATCAGTGAACCATTAAATCGTTGCCCATCCTGGCCGAGCGTTTCATAGGAATTATTAATCAAAGTGATTACACTTTCGGCATCCGACAAGGCCTGGTTGGCAAGAATAAAATCGAAGCGATCATCCATGCCTCCGGCTGCGGCGCATCCGTTGGTGTTGGTGTGGGTGGATTGTGAATGCACATCTTTGAAAGCCGAATTATTATGCCAACTCCCTACCCTGCCCGCGGGATCAGTAAAATTATACGCTGACTGCTGGCCCTGTGTCAGGTTCACCCATGCCTGTTCGCTGCTGTTTTGAAGGTTAAAATCTCCCATAAACAAAATAGGATCAGTAATCTGATGGCTGATAATATAATCCATAACATCGGTAGTCATTTCGGCACGGGAGGCTTTATCACTCGCATCCGAACCAGCCTTAAGGTGGGCAACGATGCAATATAAAAACACATCCTCACGATTTGTTTTCTGACTATCCTGCTTGTGATATAACTTATAAACATTAATATCCCTTACCGTGGTAATAATAACATCCTGGCTTGCAAGCCCAAGTTTTTCACTATTGTAGTAAAGCATGTTCACCAATTGCGAATTGTTGTTGTTTGTGGTGGTCGCCTTCTCGTAGTAATTGCGCCCCGAGGCATTCAGGGCACCATCCAGCAACAATTGATGGTAATAAGTATTGGGGCTGATCTCGTTAACCGAAAAAATATCAGGGCTTGTATAGTCAATGATTTCTTTAAGCCAGTCCACTTTATCATCCGGGTCATTATTAGACAGTGTACAAAAATTTGTAAAACTCCCAAAAAAGAGCAAATTGTACTGCATCACCTTGAGGGTGTCCTGCGCCGAAACAAAGAGCAGGTTGAGCAAGAGAAAAAAAACAAGAAATTTACGTCGCATTATTCGATTGATTTATTTGCAGCCAAAAATAAAGGAAATTATGTTGTATCTATTTAGCTGGTATAGAAATGAAGTAAACCTTTCGTTTAAATAATTTCAATTGTGTCATTTAGCTTCGCTGTCATTAATTGTTA
>CAZBDF010000568.1:0-2979 GCA_964490385.1 uncultured Lentimicrobiaceae bacterium
CCGGCAATTCAATTTTCATAGATAATCCTTTTGCCTGTGCTTCTTCAAGGTATTTCTTAAATGTGCTATTTGTTTCAACAACAAGATCAAATATGCTGATTTCGCCCAATGGATTTCCAGACTTGATCCTTGACATGTGAAGAATATCTTCGACGAGTAATAAAAGCTGGTCCATCCGATCACCAACTTTGGTAAGTGTAGGAGTGATTTCAGAATTTTCTTTCGCTGTAAAAAGCAGAGTAGATACTAACATTTTTGAAGTAGCTACCGGCGATCGTAGCTCATGTACCAAAACCCGCATGAATTCTGCTTTTTCCTTTTCAAGGCCTTTTAAAGTTGCTAATTCATCGTACAAGCGGGCATGGTACAACGCATAAGCTATAAATCGGGAAATGTTTTCTAATGGGATGATATCAGGTTCTTGAAAGGGATCCCCTTTACTGTTAATGGCCTGAACAACACCCATTACTTCCCCCTTAAATATAGCGGGTACGCAAATAACATCACGGGTACGAAACTTATTCATCTCATCCCAAGACTTATCGAACCTGATCCCGGGATCTAAATATTTAAGGTCTCCATACGCATCAGATACCACAAAAGAGCACTTTGCCTGGGCGCAATAACCTGCCAATGATTCATTGTTGATTGGGATAATTATTGATTGCGAAACATTGCCAATAAAGGCGACAGATTTCAATTCCTGGGTTTCCTTAATAGCAATATAAATTGTGGCCCTTTCAGCATTTAATATTTGACTGACTACTTTGGAAGTTTTTTGTAAAACATTTACAGTACCAACCTCGCCAAACATCTGTTCATATAATTCAAACAGATGTTCCTGAGATATTTTATTAAAGTCTTTACCCGCCATATCATTGGGTTTGGCCATTTTTTTCATGGCTTGTTTTTTTATAAAAAGTTTGAAGCCGTGAATGTACAACATTAAAGAAGGAAAGTCAAATTTTTAACTAAATATCAATGGCTTAATAAATCAATAAGACTTACAGGATAGCAAAAAAAATCCCACTGATGCTGCAGAATATTTTCTACAATTTCAGTGGGAAATAATATTTTTTGAATAGAACCTCTATGTTCCAGGCCTAGTTCACCTTAAGCACTTTCTTAGTAGCGATCTCAGTGTTTGAATAAATTTTCAGAAAATAAACACCGTGCTTTATGTTGTTCAATCCGCCAACATGGAAATAGTTGAGGCCGTAATTGCGGCTGATGTTGTTTTTGGCATAAAGCAGCTTGCCGGCGATATCATACAATTCAATAGAGACACTGTGTGTGTCCGGTGAATTATAGGCGATTTTCAGTTCATCATTAAATGGATTTGGGAATACATCGATGTCGTTTGGCTCAGAAATAATATCTGTATCGAATCCACCTGAAATGAGTGCAGCAACACCAAAGTTAGGAATTCCATAACCCAGCAGGTCATCGGGATCATTGGCCTGTGTGGCACTCATCTGAATAGCATCAAGGACATCCATGTTTGTCATATTGAGGTCGAATTGCCACAAACAGGTAACCATCCCCGCACTGATGGGAGAAGAAAAAGAAGTACCGCTCGAAGTAGTTGTCCCGCCATTGAGGGAGGCTACCACTGCCTGAGAACCCTGGGCACAAAAATTTGGTTTAACCCTGCCATCACTGGTTGGCCCAATGGAGCTGAAACTGGAATACTGGCCGCTGGCCGTAACTGCGCCAATTGTAAACACACTGTCACCATCAGCCGGAGCACCAACATATGGCCATATGGGATCGCTCCCTGAATTTCCGGCACTATTAACCACTATCATTCCACGGCTCATTGCCCTATCGGCAGCAATAGTACACGGTGCAGTATTTCCATCCATATCGTTGTACGAATGGTCCTGGTTGGGATCGTCAAAAGTTTTATAACTCAAGGAGCTATTGATCACATCTGCACCTACGCTGTCAGCGTATTCGGCACCTGAAGCCCAATTGTATTCTTCGATCAAATATTCCGAGCCGGTATCTTCAGTACGTACAAGGTAATAACTTGCTTCGGGTGCTGTGCCCACCAATTCGCCAGGCAGGTTACCGCCCATTGTGGAAAGTACAGCAGTCCCATGTCCGCTACCCTGGTAAACATTTGAAGTACGGCTCACAAAATCCCATACGCCAAGGATGCGGTCGTTCATATACAAACTATCAAAAGCTTCCATATAATCAACAGCTGTAAACCCACCATCCAAAACTGCGATTACCATGCCCTGGCCCATAAAACCCTGGTCGTGCAACTCGATGCCGCCTATCTGGTTGATCTGGTTGTAACCCTGTCCGTAATTCAATGAACTTGTTGATGTGCCGGATTTGAAATCAGCCTTTGAACCGCTCATCACCTCATTCATCCCAAAGGGCTTGTTGAGCGAAATCTCATCAGATTCTGCAAGTAGGGTTTTATTTTCCGGGCTAACGATATTTTTGCGAATTGTTTTTACAAAAGGCAATAGTTCAATCGCTTCAAGCTTTGATAAGTCATCAGTATAAATCACCACTGCATTCAGCCACTTGGTTGGGTTGAGGATTTCAACACCAATATCGGCAACAGCCTGGATATATTGTGGATTAACCGGAAAATCATACTCATCAATTGGAATTTCGTAACGCTCGCGACGGTCGAGGGCACGCTGTGACAAATACTCTTCAGGGTTATCGATGGAATAGGGTGAATCATTTTTGTCGGTGAATTCAATTACATATTTATCAGGGTAAACCTGCGAAAAAGCAATATTGGCTCCAAGAAATAATGTTAAAAGTAGGATCAAGTTTTTCATAGTTTCTGTAGTATTAATGTAAGTTTAAATCTGTTTAATTATTATGAATAATTTTGCAAAGCTAACAAAAGCTGTAGAATTGAAATCACCAAGATAGACAAGCCAGAACCAAAAAGGTTTTAATCATTTTATTCTCCCTTATCATTTTTTTGATTTCTGATTGGCGATT
>CAZBDF010000569.1:0-2938 GCA_964490385.1 uncultured Lentimicrobiaceae bacterium
AGTGTCGAATTTATTATTCCCCCGTACGGGGGCAACGCAAAAACACTGACTTTATGAACAGACATAGGGGCTAAATACTCATCTGCAAAATATTGTCAGTCCGAAGAAATCCTTAATGATTACCACCGCACAGTATCAAGCCTTCAAACAACTTATCCAGGGTGTTTAATGCTTCAGAATAAATGCCCGGTTGGTTACTTTCGCGGGGGCCTGCGATATTCAGCGTATCTATTTTGTTTTTGGCAAACCAATTGTCAAATTGATCAAAATTCCTATTCACACCAATTCTCCATACAAAAACAGGCTTTGCATGTAAATGGGCAAAATCAAAAGTTTGTTGGGTGCCCTGATCCATGTCTTCGACAATTAAAATCAAGATACCGTCGCTATCCCTTACATTCAACTCGGTGCGGACAACCGGGTTTGGTGAATACGATTCTGTTAGCGGATATCGAATAGGTAATGGGCCATCTTCGGCCATCCTCAATTGCGGGCACCATCCGGCGCAGGCAATTTCATTGCATAATGCAAAATCCAGGGCTGCCCGGTCAACACCTGTCTGGCCACCAGTGACAAATTTAAGATCCCTACTATTTTTAATTGTTACCATGCTTGCATTTTTACATCATTCCACTTTTCCCAGCCTCGCCGGCCCGCTTCGCCTTAGCTCCAGCGAAGCGGGCAAGGTGGGCATCCTTCCATCACTCCATTATTCCACTTTACTCTTATTTAACTCCACAATAAAATCCCTTTGCGATTTCAGTACATTAATCGAATAAAGGATCAGGTTTTTGGTTTCGGCCAGAATATCCATGTACAACAAACTTCTTCGTGTTTGTAGTTCCATCTCTTTGATCCGCTTCACCTGGTTCTTTCTATTTATGCTCACCAATTCAAGCAGAGCTTGCTGCTTATTGATAATCTCATCCAGATTACTATAGTTCTTCGATTCAACAACATTGATGATATCACCAATCAGATCTTTTATGCCAGCAGTTAACCCCTTCAACTCATTTGTTTGATGCTTACCAAGTCCATCATGATTATTCTCAATATGTTCGAAACTTGGCATCGCCATATAGGTAAAGCAGTGTGCAATCTCGCGCAAATAATCAACACTTTGTACATAAAAATACCCAGTGTCAATTTGATCCGCTTCTAGTTTTATTACAGTTTTATTTACATTATCCTTAATCTTTTTTGTCTTCTTATTGAATTTCTTCACTTCCTTTGTCAGCTCTCTGAGTAACTGACGGTCTTCGTTCTCCAGACCCTCAACCAGGTTTTCGTAAAATGCTGGCACCTTCACAAGCGCTTTTGTGGTATGGCCCAGGCACTTTTCCAACACTACTGATTCACTCAATATTTCTTCAACAAAATCATCATCTTTATCTTCGTCTTTTTCACTTTCACGTTTTTTGTGCATAATTTGCGTACGATAAATCAGGAAAAACACAAGTGCAACTATGATAACTATTGCAATCATACCACCCCAATAAATAATGTTGGCAATTACAAATGATACCATAAAGGCGATGAGCGCAGTAAGAAACCATCCGCCAATTACCGAAAACACGCCCTGGATACGATAAACAGCATCATCACGTCCCCATGCGCGGTCGGACAAAGAAGTACCCATTGCCACCATAAAAGTTACGTAAGTTGTTGATAAGGGAAGTTTAAGTGAAGTACCGATGGCAATAAGAATACTAGCCACAACAAGATTAACGGAAGCCCTGATCAGGTCAAAAGACACTTGATCGGCACTTGCTTCATTTTTAGATGCCTTTTTTGGCAACACAAAACGGCTGTCTATTCTTTTAAGAAAGGGTTGAGGCAAAATTGCGGCAACAGATTTGTTTGCATTTAACGAACTTCTAACAATAGTCCTACTTAGGGTAGATGCCCCAAAACGTTCGTTGCCATGCCCCTGCCGGCTAAGGTTAAGCGTTGTTTCAACTACCGAGCGGGCTTTCTTCGAGAAATACAGGGTCAATATCATGATTACACCTGCAATGAGCAATAGAACGGTGTCTGTTTCAACTGGCAATGCCAGCGAACTCATTATAAAAGTATCCGGTCTGGCATCAGGATTTGCGAGGATGTCCTGATAGGATTGGAGACCGGCTAATGGTACACCTATAAAGTTAACCAGGTCGTTGCCGGCAAAAGCCATAGCCAGGGCAAAAGTACCAACCAGCACTATCACTTTTGGGATGTTTATCTTGAATAGCCAGGTGAGTATTTGAAGGATTATCGTCCAGCCAAGAAAGCCATAAACAATGATTAAAAAGGTGTTTTCTTTGATCATTGCCAAATCTTCGGGCTGCATCAACGAATTTCCCTTAAGTCCTTTAATTAGCATAAAATATGTGATGGCAGTAATGGCCATCCCGCCCCACACCGAACCAAAATACTTAAGCGATTTATTGTATTTGAAACTGAAAAGCAACCTGGACAAATATTGAATGATGGCACCCACAATAAAAGCCACAAATACCGAAAGCAGGATGCCGGATATAATGGCAAGGGCCTTTTCGGAATTGATGTACTTTCCAATATTAGCAAGCGTTTCGGTCGAAGACTGACTGATTTTTATGACGGAAACCGCCACCGCTGATCCCAATAACTCAAATACAATAGACACTGTGGTGGATGTTGGCATCCCCATGGTATTAAAGGCATCAAGAAGGATGATGTCAGTTACCATTACTGCCAGGAAAATTACCATAATCTCGGCAAACACAAATTGATCGGGATGAAAAATCCCCTTTCTGGCTACCTCCATCATACCGCTCGAAAAAGTAGCACCAATCAAAACACCGGCACTGGCAATTACCATTATCACCCACATTGGAGCTACTTTGGAACCAATAGCAGAGTTCAAAAAATTAACAGCATCGTTGCTTACGCCAACTACCAGATCGGAAACTGCAAG
>CAZBDF010000570.1:0-2932 GCA_964490385.1 uncultured Lentimicrobiaceae bacterium
CAAAAACTTCTCCTCACCAGGATTACTTAAAAATCCGGCTTCGAGCAGCACACCGGGCATGGTGGTAAGGTAAAGCACTACAAAACCTGCCTGCCGCACTCCCCTATCGTACATCTTAGCAGTGCTTTGCATCTGATCCTGCAAAAGTTGCGAAAACCCCAGGCTTTGTTCAATATTGGCACTCTGAAACATATTAAGCATTATGTAATCTTCGTCCATGTTAGGGTCGAAGCCATCGTATTGATCTTTATAATCTTCCTCCATAAGCAGGGCAGCATTTTCGGTTTTGGCCACTTCAAGGTTTTCTTCACTTTTATGCAGCCCCATCACATAAGTTTCAGTGCCAAATGGAATAGGCGAAGTGTTAGAATTACAATGGATTGAAATAAAAAGATCGGCCTCCTGCTCATTTGCAAACCTGGCACGGTCGTGGAGTTTCACAAACCTGTCATCAGTGCGCGTATAAAGCACTTCAATGCCCGGCAATTCTTCGGTTACCATTTTGCCGGCAAGTAAAGCAATGCTAAGTGTAATGTTTTTTTCCTTGGAATTTTTGCCATGCGCCCCCGAATCATAGCCACCATGGCCGGCATCAAGCACGATTTTATCAATTTTGTACTGGCTGTCGCTATTCTGAGCTATAGCAAAATTGCTTGCAAAATGAATGATTATTAAAGCAAGAAAACACAAATAGAATCGTTTCATCATTTGTTTACAAAGGTAATATGATTAGGAACAGATTTGTTGGTTTTGGATATTCTTATCTCCCGAAAATAGCAAAATTAACGAAAATGATGTTTACAAAGGCATTCACGTTTTCAAAATCGTTTTCTTTGTAGTGAATATGGTTTGACGTAAATTAATTATCCGGCTTGAGAATTCAAATAATAAAGTTTGGGAGTAAGTGGCTTTTCGGAAGATTGAAATTTCGAAGCATGGAAATTTTTCCGTGTAAGCGGATTTTTATCGTCTGTATTTCCCTTACCATGTTAATTTGTAATGTCTTCCTTTTTGGCAAGATGGCATCTGCACAGGAAGCCAATCCTGATTCCACATTTTATGAACGCATGACAACGGTTACAGATACCCTGGTAAGTTCGGTTGCAGATACGCTTGGTTTCATCCCTCCAGGGGATTCCCTTATTGTTATGGACGAACCGGGATTTTTACTCGAAACCCAAATTGATTATAAAGCAGCCGATGAAATTCATTTTAACGTGATCAACCGAAAGGTATTTCTGCATGGAAACGCCGAAATTGAATATGGGAATATCAGCCTGAAGGCAGCTTACATCGAAATTGATTTTGTGACCAACCAGGCTTTCGCCGAAGGAGTTGCCGATTCGACTGGAAAAGTTATTGGCAACCCGGTATTTACTGAATCGGGGACCGAGTTTGAAGCAAAAATTATCAAATACAATTTCGATACAAAAAAAGGCTTCATCCAGAAAGTTATAACCCAGGAAGGTGAAGGCTACCTGCATGGAGAAAAAATTAAGCGGATGCCCGACGGACGTATCAATATCCGAAATGGAAAATACACTACCTGTAACCTCCCGCACCCACACTTCGAATTCAGGTATAGCAAGGCACAGGTTATCCCGGACGATAAAATTGTTTCAGGTCCGGCATGGTTGGTTATCGAAGGTGTGCCTGTTCCCCTCGCTGTTCCTTTTGGCCTCTTTCCAAGTCAGTCGGGCCAGCGATCAGGATTGATTGTCCCATCATTTGGTGAATCGGCCAACCGCGGTTTTTTCCTCGAAGGTGGGGGCTACTACTGGGGGATTAGCGATTACATGGACCTTACGGTTACCGGCGATATTTTCTCGAGTGGTAGCTGGGCCATCAGGCCAATGTTCAGGTATGCAAAACGCTATCGTTACAATGGTAACTTTAACTTTAGCTGGGCTAAGAATATACTGGGCGATAAGGACGACCCAGATGTTCAAAAGAATACCGATTATTCGATTCGATGGACGCATTCACAAGATCCCAAAGCCAGGCCAAACAGCCGATTTTCGGCAAATGTGAATATCGTCACCCAACAATACAACCAATATAACCTTACCAACAGCGAGGCTCGTTTGTCCAATACATTTCAATCGAGTGTTTCCTATCAAACCAATTTCAATAACGTGGTAAACATGTCGCTCAATGCCACACATCAGCAAAATACTATTGATGGTCAAATAAATATGTCGCTGCCAACAGTAACCTTAAGCACCAAGCAGTTTTACCCTTTCCGCAAGCAAAACCCTGTGGGTAAACCAGCCTGGTACGAAAACATAAATGTTAAGTACAACATGAGTTCAAACAACAGCATATCAACCTACGATAGCCTGTTATTTGAACCGGGCTGGGAAGAGAGTTTTAGATTTGGTGTGAAAAATAGTGTGCCTGTTACACTTTCCTTCAATGTATTGAAGTTCTTTAACTTTAATAACTCATTTAACTATAGTGAAAAATGGTACCCCTACACCATTCGAAAGGACTGGAGCAACGATACTTTGTTTAATGAAAATGATACTACAGTTGGTTACTTAGTAACTGACACCGTCCGGGGCTTCAGGGCTGCCAGGGAATTTTCGTACACCGCTGGCCTCAGTACAAAAATCTATGGTATGTTTCAGTTTAAAAAAGGGCCGGTAACCGCCATCAGGCACGTGATTACACCGAGCGTTTCGTTCACCTATCGCCCCGATTTTGGCACCGAATTTTGGGGATACTGGAAGGATGTGCAATATAACAACGAAGGTGATATGCAGCGCTATTCAATTTTTAAAGACAACCTTTATGGTGGGCCAGCGGATGGGAAATCCGGTGCTGTGACGTTTTCCTTAAGCAATAACCTTGAAATGAAAGTCAGGTCGCGCAAGGATACCATCACCGGAACAAAAAAGGTTAAACTAATTGATAACTTCTCAATCAGCAC
>CAZBDF010000571.1:0-2929 GCA_964490385.1 uncultured Lentimicrobiaceae bacterium
CGGAAATGTATTTCACCGATTTCTTCAAACACCTGGGCAAGGTCCTGATTGAAATCCGAAATGCGTTGTGAAAAGGTTACCGTTGAAATTAATATCAGAATTATTGTAAATACATGTTTCATAAGTTTTTAATTTATTTGTTCTTTAACGTTGACATGCCTTCCTGCATCGGATAATATCAGGTTGCAATTCATCGTCTCAGTAATCAAGCGTTGCCGCATCCCGTTTGGAAAATAGGGGATATAGGGTACATAGGGTTTATAGAGTAAGTAAGAAATTCCAATTGCCTGAATATTTTCTATCAATTAATCATTCCCGCATTGTCGCATTGTCGTATTGCCTCATTTCATCATTTCATCATTTCATCATTTCATCATTTTATCATTTAAGCATTTTATCATTTAAGCATTTTATCATTTCATCATTCTCGCATTCTCGCATTGTCTCATTTGCCCTCTCCTATTCAAAGGCCTTCTTATTAAAAATGATAAATCCAAAATTCAGGGCCAGATAAAACTTGGTTTCCGGGTTGTCGAAGTAATTTGCATTCAGGCTCAACGGCCCCAGGAATGTTTGATATACGAGTGCCCCCGATGCCATAAAATATCTCTTGGCAAAAGTATCGCCAAGGTAAGCAGTCTGATCTTCCGATTCGAGAATCTCCTGGTAAGGCTGAAAAATATATCCCTCCACCCTCAAATCAAAATTCCTGAATAAATTGATCACTCCCTTAATTCCGGCAGCCCCATAATTATATGCCCTGAAATGAGGCAGGAATATTGTTTTGCTTTCGGGGACAGGTTCAAAGGCTTTCGCTGAAATCAAACTGGAAGTGTAGTTGCTGAATATGTCCTGGTTTGACAGGTATAACTCTCCGTAAAAACCAAGTTGCACCGGCCCTAATTTTTTAAAATAATCATCCCAAACCAGGCCAATGGTCCCCCAGTTATGATTATTCTCAGGGTCATCAACTTCGTTGGACAAAGACCCGCTCGTAAACTTTTCTTTTCCTCCAACATAAGCCACCGATAAACGAAACTTTGCCCCGGAACTTGCATATTGTTTTCGATTGAGTGAATTTAACTCCCAGCTCAAAGATCCTGAATAGCAACTAAATTTTGTTTGATCGGCAGTGTCTTCGCGACTAAAAATATTGGACTGATAATATTCATCTTCGAGCATTGCGATGGTTGCAGCGGCTTCCAGTTTCCCAGTTTTTGTTGCCGGGATACCTGCAAAGATTTTGAAATAATTATCATCCTGAATAATAAACGACGGGGTGACATCCTCAAAAAAATAGATATTGCTTTTGAAATAATCGTAGTGGTTATAAACAAGACGCCCACCCAGGTAAACCGGAAGTTTGGCAGGAAAGTCCACGCGTCCTCCCAGTAAAAACGATGTATAAAATTTGCCAAAATATACATTGGACTTTAACCGCAAAGCATCCTTGAAAAGATGTTTGTATTGCAGCTCAACAAATGCCTGGTTGGCAATCCGCGTTGAAATATTACCGCCAAATTTCAGCAGGAACTTATCGGCGGGTTTGATGTCCATATGCAATGTATATTTGCCCTTTATAGAATCATATCGCATACATGATGACCTGATCTCCAGTTTATCATCAGTAGCGAGGTTAAAATATTCAGCTTCTATTTCGTCAAGCGACACCTCTTTGGATTTCCGCAATAAACTCCTGTAAACATACATCGCCTCACGCTTGTTTAAGCCATCTATTTGCACGCTGTCAATTTTATAGGCAGGCTTCCTGCTGTTGAAATCTTTTCGCCGTTGCCTAACTTCTTCAGTGTTCCGGTAAGTTGTAATTAGTTCCTTGATCTCTTCCAAACGATTTTCAGTTTCATCATACCCACTTTTTATAAACTCGCTGGATTTCGAAAAATCAAGTAGGTCCACTTTTTGTACAGAGGGTTCAATCAAAATACCAATGTCAGCACTAATTTCAAAATCTGTATCCGACATTAACATATTTTGTATTTGCGATAATACATCGTCGGGATCTGGTTTAGAGAAATTTCCGGCAACTTTGCATCCAATGATAATGTCGGGCTTAAAATCTTCGATAGCCACATCCAATGGAAAATTGTTATACATTCCCCCATCGAAAAGTAGTTTGTCATCAATTTGAATAGGCTTGATATAAAATGGAAAAGTGAGTGAAGCCCTGATGGATTTTCCCATATCGCCATTTTGCAGCACGATTGTTTGGTTGCTATCAATATCAGCCGCAGTACATCTAAAAGGAATAAACAATTGATCGAAATCGTAGTTTGCTGCTGCCGATGCCCCCGCAAAGAGCTTCATCAGGTTATAGTCGAGCTCAACCGTTGATATCGTGTTGGATGGCAGAAGACTGGAAATGTTTTTTCTAAAATTCAGGTCAAGATCAATCCAGCCCGCATCGGGAAAATCCTTTTTATAATAATACGAGTAGCGCTTGGCAATTTCGTTGGTTGTTAATAAAGAGAAATCATTGGAAACAAAAATAGCTTCAATTTCTTCGGGTGAATAACCTGCTGCATAAAGCCCTGCAACCATGGCCCCTATCGAAGTGCCAGTGATGTAGTCGATGGGGATATTGTTTTCCTCCAAGGCCTTTAGCACGCCAATGTGGGCCGCACCACGCGAACCACCACCACTCAAAACAACAGCCACCTTTTGAGGCATCACCCACTGCCAGGCAAGGACAAAGGCAAAAACCAAAACAATTTTTAGTAAACCGATAGAAGTTGTTTTCATTAAAATGGCTAAATATTTCGGGCTTTAAAATTATTATTTTTATGCTATGCTTTAACTAAAAAATGGCAGTTTTTGGAATATTTCCAGAAAACTGCCATTAATTATTGTTCGTCTATAAAGTCAGTACTTTTCCGTAGCTCCGGCATTTATGCCGGAGATTATTTGATTT
>CAZBDF010000572.1:0-2927 GCA_964490385.1 uncultured Lentimicrobiaceae bacterium
TGATGAAAACGGAAAAATTGTTGAGCATTGGGATGCGATGCAGCAGATTCCGGAATCTTCGCTCAATGGGAATACGATGTATTAAGATCGTGCTAAATCAAGCCTTTTTATAAAGCTTTAGCAGGATTGTTTTTTTTTGTTTGCCCAAAAAGAAAGAACCCATTTTTGCCTAAGGTGCAATTAGGGAAGCCTTCGCATATTGCATTTTTGCAAATACTACATGCCAATGCATAAACCAAAATGTGCAAAAGAGTAGATTCCCCACCCGTAAAAATAAATTTATTAGTAAAGCATAAGCAACTCAATAAGTGCTGATAATGCCCCCAAACTATATTTTGTAAAAACATCCAATAAATATGTCATGACAATTAAAATGTTTTTTATATTTGCCATGACAATTAAAATACAATTTAGAAAAGGAGTTTATTGTATCGAAAACACATGAAATAGTAGTTGTTGGTGGTAGTTACAATGGATTGACTGCTGCTGCTTATTTAGTTTGCAATGTCATTAAAATTAATGGTGACGTTGCCTAATCATTATAAATAATATTATGAATTCTTTAAAAAACAAATTTGGGCCATGGGCACTTATAACTGGTGCTTCATCAGGAATTGGGGAAGAGTTTGCTGTTCAACTCGCTCAGGCAGGTTTTAACTTAATTATATTAGCCCGAAGAGAAGAATTGCTTAAAAAGCTTTCTACCTCGCTGATAGACAAGTATAATATTAAAGTTAAATACGCTCGCATCGACTTGACTGATGTTGGTTTCTTAAAACAAATTGAAGAATTGGTGGGCGACACAGACCTGCGTTTGCTTATTTCAAATGCGGGAAGTATGCGAATGGGAGCTTTTTGTAAAATTCCGATGGAGGACTTTGAGCAAACCATAAAATTAAATGTTTTAGCCCAAATGAAAATAGCACATTGGTTTACTAATTCACTTATTTCACAAAATAAAAAAGGTGGGATACTTATGTTATCATCTGGGGAAGCGTATCAGGGAATCCCTTATTCGGCAGATTATTCTGCTGGTAAAGCTTATATCCTTAACCTTGGGGAGGCACTAAATTATGAATTGAAAGACCAGGGTGTTAGTGTTACTGTTTTAGTCCCCGGCCCGGTGGATACATTATCATTGACCCAAAACCCTGATGCTAATGTAGTAGAGCATTTACCTGTAAAACCACAGGCTGTTAATGAGGTGGTAAAAGAAGGTTTAGAAGCAATCATGAAAAATAAACCTACTCATATATCAGGCAGTAATAACAGATTCTCAACTTTTATTATGAAAACCTTTATGTCGAGATATAAAGTAACCAAACTGTGGGGTAAATCGATGTACAAAATGGTGCATATTAAATAGAAATACGGTAATCCTTTCTGGATACATTTGTCGATCCGTATCGATATGGTATTTTGACGATAAAAATTAAAACCGATACAATTGATGAAAATTGATTTAGATAAATCAGTGAACCATAGAATTGCAATGATAGCTGTTTCATTAAAACGACAAGTATTCAGGTTAATAGCTGAGAACAAATTGGATATCACCCCAGACCAATGGGTGATACTGTATTATTTATGGGAAGAAGATGGCCTTCCGGTAGGATTAATTGCAACAAAAACAAGGAAAGACTTTGCAAATGCGACCCGCATTATTGATAAACTTGTTCATCAAAAGTATGTCGAGAAAAGAAAAAGTCAAACTGACAGTAGGGTCAGTCATATTTATTTGCTAAAAAGAGCTAACGACATTAAAGAGTCAATTCATAAATGTTGGGAGGAGTCAACCGAAATTGCAATGAAAGGAATCGATGAACCGGAAAAACTTGTTTTGTTAAATTTATTGGATAGGATTGAGAATAATGTTTTGGCGAAAAATAGATAAGGATTACTCACCAACCCTTCATACACCATGCGGTTTTTATCCTGCCGAAAACGAAAACAAGAATAGGAAAATTTGTGTACGAATAAAATGTGTATGATATGGATATTGATGTTTTTATTAAAAACTTCCAGCAAGCCTTTGGTGATTATGAGTTACCCCTTGCTTTGTGGTATTCCCACCAGCCCGAGGGGACTTTGGAAAAAACATGGGGCTGCTTTATCAAAGATTTGAAACCAGCAAGGGAAGGAGCGACTATTAGTTTGAACGCAGATACCATTTCCTGCCGCGGCGGCAAAGTGTATTCGGGTTTTTTGGCTATGCCGCCCACTCTGCCAATATTTGTTTCAGAAAAAGAACATTACAAAGAGAGTCCGGAATTGGTGGAGGATTTTGTGCGCGACTTGTGTATTCTTGACAAAAATGGGATGTATCTGAATTTTGCTTCCATTGCCTCCATCCGAAATTTTGATAAACTGGAGGGGCTCGTATTTTTTGCCACGCCTGATGTTTTAACCGGCCTTGTGTCGTGGGCACAATTCGACAACAATCGTCCCGATGCGGTTTCGGTGCCTTTTGGCTCGGGGTGTAGCTCTTTAGTGGCCCAAACCATTGTTGAAAACCAAAACAATGGGCAGCGGGTATTTCTGGGGATGTTCGACCCATCAGCGCGCCCGCAAGTGGAAGCAAATATACTTAGCCTTTCCATCCCGATGACGCGTTTCAAAAAAATGTATCACACGTTCAACGATTCCTGTTTAAGCGGTTCGCGCGCCTGGCTGAAAGTAAAAGAAAGAATTGAGCCCAACATCTTTTGATGCTTGTCCCAATAAAAAAACCGGACTGCTTCAAATCAATTTGGTTTTTTTAAATTTCCACCCATGCCAATGTTTTTTTGACGACCCGAACAATAAAATCATTACAGTGCATTTATTGAAAATAAAGCAGTTCGAATGAAACGAAGAAAATGCCCGGCAGTTAACAGCAAATCAATGTCCACAGCCGGTTAACGGTCATCTGGAGAAATGATTGGAAA
>CAZBDF010000573.1:0-2886 GCA_964490385.1 uncultured Lentimicrobiaceae bacterium
ACTGATGACGGAAGTTGGGTGTTGTTAGTCGGATAAGAAAGGGTTTAAAGCCCTGACCGCAGGAATGGGATGGAAACCCTGGATAAGTAATCGGTAGTTGGTAATTGGTAATCGGTGAAAGGAAAGATGTTGAGACATTGGCGAGTTCGAAGTTTTATAGTTAACTTGTAAAGTGCTTTAACCTTTCATTTTAGTAAGAAGTATCAACGAAGTAGTTACAACTTCGAACGGATAGCAGCGACGTAAAAAGATGGTAAGTATGACGGATATTATTATCTACTAAACCTTTTTTACCAATTCTATGATTTTCGTAATTTTGGAAACAATAAGCCTCACACAATAATATAAAGTATTTCATCAACATGGAAAAAGAACTCACACTTAAGGAGAAATTCCTCTTGCTTTGCTACCAGCCCGAAAGCGGAAAGCCCTATCCGGCAACATATTATTATTTTGGCTACATAGGTTCGGCACTGCTGGAACTTGCCGCATTGGGCAAAATTGAAACAGAAGGAAAGTTTTTAAAATTAGTCGATAGCAAAGCTACCGGCGACCACGCACTCGATTTAATGATTGAATACATGGCAAAAGCCAGAAGGGATAAAAAGACGGCATATTGGATCAGGAAGTTTTCGGAGTATGGGATCAAACGGAAAATACGATTGCTGATTTTGGAACAGCTGATGCACAAAAGGATTTTGTTTGAACAAGATGCCAGGGCCTTATTGATTTTCAAATATAAAAAATATCCAGCAAGGGAATCGCGTACAAGGAACGAACTCATCAAGTCGCTGCAAAACCTTGTGTTGAGGAATAGGGAAGGTGACAAGGATGTGACCTTGCTTGCTGTTTTTATTGGTACAACACGAATGACCGGCAGGTTTTTCGAAAAGAAGGACAGAAGGCAGGCCCGCAAAAAAATCAAAATTTTGATGAAAGAAAATAAAGTTGCTTCCATAGTGAACGAAACCGTAGCTTCAGTTGAAGCGGCGATTATGGCTGCTATAATTACAACAACTTTAGTTTCAACAAGTACTGCGACAAGGTAGAAGGGAATGGTTTATAGGGGTAATAGGGTTTATAGGGGTAATAAGGGAGTTCGAAGTTTTTGAACAAGTTGTTTCAATGCCCTCAGTTTTCTTTCTTAGATAAAGAAATTTTTGAACCTCGGACAACTTCGAACGGAAAGCAGCGATGCTTGCAAAATGGCAATAGGAAAACTGGTGGAATAAATTCTTCGCCTCACTTTGTTATGTTTCTATTAACAACTAATTGTAAGGTGTTTATATGTAAATGAATAAATAGACCAGGTTTCTCATTTAGGAAAATGGCAGGATATTACAACAATGAAGCTTTATTAGAAAAAACCTGGAAGGTCTCTGCTAATTGCAAATTATCTTGATACCAACAAAAAAATTGAACAAATATGTATCATATCTAAAAAGAAACTATATTTGGTTTTTATTTCATTTTTCAAACTCAAAAAACTTTACAACTATGAAAAAATTACTTACAATCGCGATCTTCTCTTTAGCTTTTACTTCAATTGCACAGGTACCCGATTACTTTGACGAAAACCCGCAATGGCGGCAGGATTGGTGGTTTGGCGGGGCAATGCCTTGTCTCGAAATTTACAACTATGTTTATTATTTGGATGGCGATTCTGTTGTTGGCGATTTCACGTATAAAAAAGTGTTTACACGAGGAGAAAAAGAGTTCTCATGGCAGGGAGGTTGGCCACCACCTGACACCACTTGCACGGGTTCTTATTGGTACGATTATTTAATTGCGCTTGTCCGGCAGGATGGCCTTCAGATGTATATCCATGATGGTGATAACGAATACCTGCTATATGATTTTGATTTGGCAGTTGGGGATACACTGCCTGCATCATATTTTTACTACCCGGAAGATGATGTTGTGGTTACTGGTATCGACAGCATCTTGATCGGAGATTCATATCGGAAAATTTTCGATTTTGATGCCCCCAACTTTATGATGCCACTACAATTGATTGAAGGGGTTGGCTTTAACCAGGGTTTTCTTGATTACGTTCCGGATTGGTACCCGGCTGAACTCATGTGCTTCGCCCTTGATGGGGTCGTGTATTATCCTTCGTATGGCGCACCCTGCGATATGGTGACGGGTATTGATGATTTTGAGTTTTCGGAAGGCGATTTAAAAGTATTTCCAAATCCGGCCACCGGAAGTGTTTCTATTGAGTTTAATTCAATTGTAAAAGTAAATACAGTTTTGCAGATATTGGATATTTTGGGTAGGAACTTGTATTACGAAAGTTGGGAGCTTAACCAGGGGATGAATTTGAAGGGTATCGATTTGAGGGCCTTTGATAAGGGTCTTTATTTCGTTTCGATCACTGGAGAGAATGCAGAGCAATTCGGGCAAAAGAAGCTAATTGTTAATTAGTGCCAGCAGTCGAAAGTTTTATGCTGACGACTTTCCAGCGTCCGTAGGACCTGGAAACGTCAAAGGGAATAATTGCTTGTTGTTTTTAAGAATATAGTTCAACCCGTACCGGGTTGGTTTTTCGTATCATCATTTTTATTGCTACAATACCACATCCCGCAACCCGCAACCCGCAACGTCCTTTACATTCTATCCGGTACAGCAATCCCCAGCAGGTCCATCCCGGTTTTTATCACCTTGCCAACAAATTCGGAAAGTTGCAAACGGAAGGAAATGGTGTTGAGCTTGTCTTCTTTTAAAATAGGCACCTCCTGGTAAAACTGGTTGAATTCCTTTGCCAGGTCGTAGCAATAATTGGCAACAACTGCCGGACTATAATTATCCGCGGCCTCTTTTACGATTACAGGGAAGTCAAACAATAGTTTTATCAAATCTTTTTCCTTGGGAAGTAAATCGGGT
>CAZBDF010000574.1:0-2883 GCA_964490385.1 uncultured Lentimicrobiaceae bacterium
TTATCGGTAAATTTAACTTCTTGTTGAGAACTGCATCCTGTTATTGTCAAGATCGCAATCAGAATAATTAATGCTGTGTGTTTCATGATTTTATTGTTTTAAAGTTTGCTGATTTATAATTTCTTGACAAAGCAACTTTAACTCATGCATGTATCATAATTTAAAACGACGAGTTGTTGAATAATGCAGATGAGTTGTTAAAATGGAATAATAAAGACTTACTGGGAAAAGAAATAGAATGAGATATGCCCAAATTAAGTCTTGATTTAGACTGAGAACATATAGGGTTGATATGGTTTTGGCAGTCGTTTTTTAGCGAGTTTTGTTGTCTTAAACTAAAAATTACTTGTAAAGCTTATTACCTGTTGAGAAATGAAAATTGCAAAAACTAAACCTTTCTTGCTCCTTGGATTTATTGCTGTTTTGATTGTTTTATTGAGCATAATTTCCTGCAACAAAACTAAAATAGCAAGTTCAAATTATTACACTAAAATAGATGGTGTCCTCCAGGAAAAGTTAAATGCGCAACAAATTGATTCTCTTTTTCAAACAACAATGGCCCTTCCCATTGAAGCTACTCAAGTAGATCTTTTGCTAAGTATTTACAAAAAGTCAATTCGTGCCAGGCCAATACGAAATGATATTTTAGATACTGCCTTGTTTTTTGCTTTAAACCTGAACTACGTAAAAGGAATTGCAAGTGCCTATAATAGAAAAGGATTAAACAGTAGGTACGATTTAAAATATCGTGAATCGGTCGATTTTCATGAACTGGCATTACAATACTTTAACCGGACCACCGATACCCTTGGTAAATTAAAATGTTTGAATTCCTTGGGTGTTTCCTTACGCCGACTTAACAACGAAAGGGAGGCAATGAAGTATTATCTTGAAGCATTAAAGTTATCAAGGGCAATTAATCATACTAGAAGTATTGCCGTGGCACTTAACGGAATTGGAAATGTGTTTGTAAACATTAAGCAATATAAAAATGCCATGCCTTATTTTGAACAAGCATTAGATATTGAGATTAGATCGCATAATAAGAAAGGTATTAATTACGGTTTGAGTAATATTGGTGAAGTATTTATGTTTCAGCAAAAATATGATTCGGCGTTTTATTATTATGATAAAGCTCTAAAGATTGCGAAAGAACTTAACTATAAAGATAATGAATCGATAAACTATAATTGTATTGGCCATTTGTATCAACTAATTGGTGATTTTCAAAAATCAAATGAGCAGTATAAATTGGCTATTCCAAAGTTAGAGAAATACAATGGGAAAAGATATTTGAGTAACACTTTCATCAATTTAGGGATTAATTACACACAATTGAGTAAATATGATCTGGCATTCTCCTACATCGATCGTGGGCTAAAAATTGCCCAAGAAATTAATTCTCCTGAAAACATAATCTTAGGTTTTGAAGCGCTGTCTGATTATTATGAAAAAACGACATCTTTTGATTTAGCCCTCAAAAACTACAAAAATGCGATTAGTCTCCGCGATAGCATCAATGCCATGGAGATCAAACAAAACATAGCATCTCTCGAATCCATTTACGAGAATGAATTAAAAGACAAGGAGATAAAGAACTTTCAATTCCAGGTTAGCCTTCAAAAAAGTCAAAATACCACTCAGTGGGCGATAATAATATTTCTACTGCTTTTGTTGACTTCTTTTATTGCGTTTTATAATTTGAGACGAAAACATAACCGGTTTGTAATTAAGCAAATGCGTGATGATATTCAAGAATATATTCAACGTATTGAAAAGTACGAACGTAAACCGGAAGAAGATGAGGAAGAAAAGGTTGCTTTTTACAAAAATGTAGAACATTATGGCTTATCAGAACGAGAAGTAGATGTACTATTGCTGATCTCACATGGTCTTAAAAACGATGAAATTGCCAAGAAACTTTTTGTTTCATTGTCAACGGTAAAAACCCATACGCGAAATATTTTTGTTAAACTGGATGTTAGAAACCGTATTGAAGCAGCACGAAAAACGCAGATATTGTAATCCTGCATTTTATGTGCAATTTCTACACCCACATAATCAGGGATTTCCATTTTCTGTCATACTAAAGTATGAGCTAAAAATTTTCATTCAGCCTACCCTTTTCGTCCTTTCGGGTGATTACCACCGCTAAAATTCATCTTTTATTTGCAATATAATTATTCATCAAATTATTTTATCAATAGTTTAACAAACACCACATTATTATGAAACAAATATTTATTCTCGTTTTAAGTTCTTTGCTGGTTTTTCAACTCAACGCACAGCAATCAGCAAAAAGATATGCTGTAAAATCTGGCAAAATTGAGTACAAACTCACCGGAAATACTACCGGAACAAGAACCATTTATTTTAGTGATTACGGAAACAAGTATTACGAGCACGAACAGTCAGAGACTGTAACCAAAATGTTTGGTATTACGGACCGAACTGAAACCGATAAAATTACAATTATAAAGGACGGTCATTTTTGGACTATCGATAATATAGAGAATAAGAATTACGAAGGAGATGTGCCATTTTCAAGACTTTCAGAAGAAATGGTGGGTAACATGACAGAAGCCGAGCAGGAAAAAATGGCTGATGATATTCTTAAATCTTTCGGTGGAGAACGATTGGGGACAGAAAAGGTGCTGGGATATACTTGCGAAAAGATGAGTGTAATGGGCTCACTTATTTGGTTTTACAAGGGGGTAAGTTTAAAATCAGAGGTTGAATTAATGGGAATTACAGCCAACGAAGAAGCAATTAGCTTTGAAGAAAATGCTACTATTCCTTCAAGCCGCTACACACCTCCATCAGGGATAGATTTTACCAATGTTGAACAACAGCAAAATGCTATGTTTCCGGATATGGATATGG
>CAZBDF010000575.1:0-2874 GCA_964490385.1 uncultured Lentimicrobiaceae bacterium
AAATTTTGGCAGACGAGGACATGGCAAAGAATTGAAAGAAGGAATGGTGCTGGCAATCGAGCCAATGATCAACCTGGGAACGAAAAAAGTAACGCAGGACAGGGATGGCTGGACCATCAGGACTGCCGACAAAAAACCCAGTGCCCATTATGAGCATGATGTGGTAGTAAGAAAAGGAAAAGCTGAGATTTTATCAACTTTCGAGTATATTGAGGAAGTTTTATTTTCAAAATAATAATAGAAACACAATAGTAAAATTCTAATGGCAAAACAAGCGGTAATAGAGCAAGACGGTACCGTAATCGAATCCCTGGGAAATGCAATGTTCAGGGTAGAATTGGAAAATGGGCATGTCATAACAGCCCACATTTCAGGAAAAATGCGCATGCATTATATCAAGATTTTACCCGGTGACCGTGTAAAAATCGCAATGTCACCTTATGATTTGTCAAAAGGAAGAATTACCTTCAGATACAAGTAACATAAAACGATATGAAAGTCAGAGCATCAGTAAAGAAAAGAACACCAGAATGTAAGATTGTTCGCCGCAAAGGGCGGTTGTATGTGATCAACAAAAAGAATCCTAAATTCAAACAAAGGCAGGGTTAATAACATAAATTCAAAATAATTATGGCACGTATTGCAGGTATCGATCTACCGAAAAATAAAAGAGGCGTCATAGGGTTAACTTACTTATACGGTATTGGCAGAAGCCTTGCTTTTGAAATTTTAACCAAAGCCGAGGTTGATCACGACAAGAAAGTTCAAGACTGGTCTGACGACGAACAAAACAAGATCAGGGCACTCGTTAGCGACGAATACAAAGTTGAAGGGGCTTTAAGATCAGAAATTCAGACTAACATTAAGCGACTGATGGACATCGGCGCTTACCGTGGCATCCGCCATCGTATTGGTTTACCATTGCGCGGACAGGGTACAAAAAACAATGCCCGTACACGTAAAGGACGTAAAAAAACGGTTGCTAATAAGAAGAAGGCACCCAAAGGTTAATAACCTTATTATAATTATCATTTTTTGCAGATTTAGAAAGAAAAAACAAAAATGGCAAAATCAACTAAAGGAAAAAGTGCAAAGAAAAGGGTGGTTAAGGTTGAACCTTACGGCAGAGCCTATATCAGCGCATCATTTAACAACATTATTGTTACACTGACTAACAATACCGGTCAGGTAATTTCATGGTCATCTTCAGGGAAGATGGGTTTCAGGGGATCGAAGAAAAATACTCCTTATGCAGCCCAAACAGCCGCCGAAGATTGTTCAAAAAAAGCTTTTGACCTTGGATTGCGCAAAGTTAAGGTATTTGTTAAAGGACCAGGTTCGGGCCGTGAGTCAGCTATCCGTACCTTGCATTCAGCTGGTATTGAAGTAACCGAAATCAACGACGTTACCCCATTGCCTCACAACGGATGTCGTCCTCCAAAACGCAGAAGGGTCTAAGGGCCATAATTTTTAATTTAGATATCAATTTAATTATCAATAGTAATGGCAAGATATATAGGGCCAAAAACAAAAATTTCAAGGAAGTTTGGTGAGTCGCTTTACGGGGCTGATAAGTATTTCGATAAGAAAAACTATCCGCCGGGACAGCACGGACAAACCAAGAGAAGAAAGAAAACTTCTGAATATGGTATTCAGCTCGCTGAAAAGCAAAAAGCTAAATATACCTATGGTATTCTCGAGAAGCAATTTCACAACACTTTCGAAAAAGCAACACGAAAAAAAGGTGTTACTGGTGAAGTTTTGCTTCAGTTAATCGAAGCACGCCTCGATAATGTTGTTTATCGCTTAGGTATTGCGCCAACGCGGTCAGGTGCACGTCAGTTTGTTTCGCATCGCCATGTCCTGGTGAATGGAAATTTGGTAAACGTGCCTTCTTTCGCCGTAAGGCCGGGAGATGTAATTTCAATACGTGAAAAATCAAAATCCCTCGAAATGGTTACCAATGCCTTGGAATCAAGGGGAAATGCGTTTTCATGGCTTGAGTGGGACGATGATAAAATGGCAGGGAAATTCATGAATTATCCTGAAAGAGCTGAGATTCCTGAGAATATCAATGAGCAACTTATTGTTGAATTGTACTCCAAGTAAGATTCTTAAAAATAAAATTCATTAAAAACCTAAAGGTTTAAATTATGGCAATTTTAGCGTTTCAAAAGCCCGATAAAGTGATAATGATCGAATCTGACGATCACAAGGGTACCTTTGAATTCCGTCCCCTGGAGCCGGGTTTCGGTATAACAATCGGTAATGCCTTGCGTAGGATCCTTCTGTCATCTTTGGAAGGCTATGCTATTACAACGGTTAAGATTGAGGGAGTAGATCAGGAGTTTTCCACCGTAAAAGGTGTGGTTGAAGATGTAACCGAAATTTTGTTGAACCTGAAACAAATTCGTTTCAAGAAACTGGTTGAAGAAGAAACCAGTGAAAAAGTTCACATTGTTATTTCGGGACAGGAAGTTTTTAAGGCCGGCGATATCAATAAATATTTATCGGTTTTTCAGGTACTCAACCCTGATGTGGTTATCTGTAGCATGGATCCGTCTGTTAAGTTATCAATCGAGATTATTGTTAACAAAGGCAGAGGATATGTTCCGGCTGACGAGAACAAGGTATTAAATGCACCCATTGGCACAATAGCCATCGATTCCATCCACACACCAATCAAGAATGTTAAGTTCACTGTAGAGAACTTCAGGGTAGAGCAGAAGACTGACTACGAAAAGCTTATCTTCGAAATAATGTCTGATGGATCAGTACATCCAAAGGAGGCACTCAAAGAAGCGGCAAAAATCCTGATTCATCATTTCATGCTCTTCTCAGATGAAAAGATAACACTTGAAACTGAAGAGAAAA
>CAZBDF010000576.1:0-2872 GCA_964490385.1 uncultured Lentimicrobiaceae bacterium
AATTAAATGATTGAATTTCAATAGCCCCCGTACGGGGGTAGATAATTTGAGGTAGGAGACCGGATTTTTGAAATTTTTGTATAATAATAAAAAAATACAAAAATTTCAAAAATCCTTAGCATTACGTGTCATTTAAAACCCTGCCCTTCCCAAAGGGATGCCTATGGCAAAAGGACAGGGCTATTGAATTTCAACACAATAAACCTTTTGCTTTATATCGAACTCAGATTATTAGCTTAGGATTTCTTTTTAGTAGAGATCAATCCTTTTATAAAACAAGGCCTTACACTCCAAAACCGTTAACCCACGCAGGTTTCAGCCTCCCCTACCCTTACTTCAAGAATCCTACTATTTATTTATCTGGTAGTTTTCTGCCAGTCCTCCGATGGCCGACGGACTTAATATTGCATCATAAGCAAAAGTACTCAGTCATTTATTGTCGAACGATAAATCCAAAACACATGAAGGCACAAATACTCATCATCATATTCGCTTTGATTTCCTATTTGCTACCCGCTCAAAAATATGCAATCCCACAAACAGAACTTAAAGACATTGAAGGAAACAAAATTTTAAGTACAGAAATTATTAACCCGGAGATTGAAACCCTGGTGATTTTATGGGGCCATTTAAAAGCTTCAGATCAGGATGAATTGGAGGGGTTCCAGGCGGCATGGAAAAATTCATTGAAATCGCAAGGTGTAAAAATGATTGTTGTGTGTGCAGGTAACATACTATCGAAGACACAACTCAAAACTTTGGCTGCCGACAGAAACTGGGAATTCGAAATGTATTTTGATTATCACAGCGAATTCACTAATGGCTTGAAAATTATTGGCACGCCTGCTGTTTTATTTTTCGGCAAGCATCAATCGTTAATCTGCCATAACCATTTCAACTGTAGCGGCAAGATTAACCTTATTTGCAAAAATATCAGTAAAAACCTGGAAAGCCTAAGCCAAAATTCTGTGAGAATATATGATTCCTCTAAATATCAGTGTCAAACACCACGATCAAACAATTCGCATCTTTGGTAAAACCAAAAGCCCCCTCTAACTCCCCCTTCCTGTCCGCCGCTTCGCTTTGGCAGGCGGAGAGGGGGAGAATGCCACCACACTAGCTACTGCAGTCGCTTGTGCAGCTGGACTCCCTTCCCTTCAAGAGGAAGGGATGAGCCTGCCTCACCGGCAAGGCGGGAATGGGGTCAGAAGGATATGCAAATTTAAAGATTACCCAATAATTGCCCCGATTATTGTAGCGGATAGCAATGATGCAATTGTACCACCGATGAGTGCTTTCATACCATACTTTGAGAGGAACCAGCGCTTGTTGGGTGCCAGCCCACCAATACCACCAATCTGGATTCCGATTGAGGCAAAATTGGCAAAACCACATAACATGTAAGTTGCCATCACAACCGATTTCTGATCAGTAAAAGCACCGGATTCTTTAAATGCAGCCAGGCTGGTATAGCCCACAAATTCGCTGGCAATAAGTTTTTCACCCAGCAATTGTCCAACTAGGGTCATGTCTTGCGAGCTTATACCAATTGCCCACATCAGCGGGGCAAAAGTATAACCCAGGATAAACTGTAAGGAGAGTTCGTTATACTGTCCGCCGGTAATTTCGGCAATAGTAGTGTTCAGGTTAGTCCAATCACCAATTTTCAAGAAAATGAAATTGAACATTGCAATAAAGGCAAAGAAAACCAAAAGCATGGCACCAACGTTTGCGGCAAGTTTCAATCCTTCAGTAGTTCCATTCGACATGGCATCCAAAAAATTACGGCCAATTTTTTCCTGGCTAACTTCAACTGTTGTGTCAATTTTTTCGGTTTGGGGCATCAATACTTTTGAAATCACAATTGCGCCCGGAGCTGCCATTACCGAGGCAGTCAATAGATGTTTTGCAAAAACGATGCGTTGAACAGGATCGTCACCACCCAGGAAACCAATATATGCCGCCAGCACACCACCTGCCACAGTAGCCATTCCACCAATCATTACCAACAACATTTCCGAATCGGTCATTTTTTGCAGGTAAGCCTTAATCATCAGTGGCGATTCCGTTTGGCCAAGAAAAATATTGCCTGCTACCGAAAGGCTTTCGGCACCGGATATTTTCAAAGCTTTGGTCATTAGCCAGGCCAGTGCCCATACAACTTTTTGAATTATCCCCATATAAAACAAAACACTGGTTAACGCTGAAAAGAATATGATGGTTGGCAGGATTTGAAGGGCAAAAATGTACCCTGCAAATTGTGTGTCCATCAAATCATTAAAAAGAAAGGTAGAACCAATTTTGGTGAAATCGAGGATGACCACAAATATTTTACCTACAAATTCAAAAAATATTTGGATAAATGGGATGTACAAAATACCCAGGGCAAGGCAAATTTGAATGGTCAGGCCGATACCTACTATTTTCCAATCAACAGCCTTGCGATTGGAACTGAACAGCCAGGCGATAAATATCAAGACCAGAATACCGAGAAAACCACGAAGCAAAGTAATCAGGCTAAATCCGGTGCCAGATCGTTGAACAAAATCTCCCCCGCCCGGGTTTGTGTTAATGTAAGTGTATTTAATTCCATCTTCTACAAGAACAAGGCTGTCGCTGGTAATTTTTTCTATTTGAAAAACTTTCGATTTCTGGTATGCTCTCAGCCTATCCTCCTCAATTCTAAAAATTTCTTCTCCATCCTTATAAAAAAATGCAATAGGCTTTTTATTGATGACTTTATAAACCGTCGAGTCCACCGTCTGCTCATCGGGTTCGAGATCATATTCAAGCTTTAGCTGTTCTCCTTCAAGCGTCCAGTTTCCTGTAAGTAATAAATTTTCATTTTTGATCAGGTGCTCAAAACACTGTA
>CAZBDF010000577.1:0-2848 GCA_964490385.1 uncultured Lentimicrobiaceae bacterium
TATCTTTTCAACAATCGACTTTCTTTTCCAGGCAATAACAAAGATACCGATTCCCCACAAGCCAATATTAAAAATACCGATTGAAAAGATACCTATCGAAAAGATACCAATTGAAAATACACCGATGGCAAAAGTTCCTGCGGCAAATACTCCAATGGCAAAGTCGCCGGCAGCAAAGTAATCTCTTACAAATTTGCCGGATCCAATTGTATCGATACCTAAGTAATTTAAAATAAAACCTGTTGCTACTAATACTACAGCTACTGCTAAAATCCAATGCTTTTTCATGATAATTATGTTTTTAGTTTGACAATAAAAAAAACTTTCGCTGACAAAACTACAGCAGCAGACTACCACAAGTCAAATTTATGTGATGGTTGTCAAAGCTCAGTGATGATTGGGGTTTGGAAGGGATGGGTGGCAAGGTTTGGGATGAATGGCAAGGGATTTTTCTATCAATTTGATCCCGCACGTGCGGGATGGTGATGAGTTAATTTGGAAATTGGAATACAACCTGGAGACTATACTACCGACTAATGTCCAAGGCAAAATGATAAATACAAATTGCTTTAGCAACTACTTCAATTTCTCCTTCAATGCTTCAATATACTTTCGCGACACAGGAATTTTTTCGTGACAATTTTTCAATTTCACAATCAGTCCCTGGGCATTTCCATCCACATTTTCTATCTGGTCGAGGTTGATGATATAACTTCGGTGGCATCGGATTAATGGCGGGAAATACTCGCTCAACATCGATTCGGCATTTACCAGGGTATTCCTGATTAACGAGTGTTGCAGCTTACCTTCTTCCATAAAATACACATCAAGATAGTTGCCATCAGACCTTACAAACAGAAAATCATCGTGCATCACTTCCACCGGTTCATCACCCTGATTGGTCGAAGTTAACTTCAACACTTTCCCAGAAAGATGTTGATGATCATGTTTACTGCTATCAACAATACTTGCATTCACCAAGCCTGCTTCCTTCAGGTTATTCTTAAGATATCGGTTGTACGAGAGTAAAGTCCATGCTGTGATCGGAAAAAGCCCGATAAGTAAAGTAAATGCCTGGAAAGAAATTATGCCAAACAACCAATTGTTGGCAACATTAAAATATATCCCCGAATAAAAATAGTTGCCCAGGCCGATAACAAAAACAATCATCAGCAGATTAAGGATTTCTTTGCCCACAGTCCAGTTCTTTTCGCAAAAAAAACTTTTTGCAATAAAGGGAAAAACATACAAGTAAAATAGTAGGGCAGCCATTGTTACCAGGCCATAGCCAAGCAAAAACAAACTCTTGTATTTAATATTTAGCTGGTTTAGCCCAAAGGGTTGAAAAAGAAATATAAACAAGCCAACAAAAATGCCGGACAATAATACCATCCTAAATTTAGACAGTGAATATGCTTTGTATGGATAGGGTTTGTTGAGGAAATTCATTGAGCGTTTATGAGGAATTACTTTACTTTAAAAATCAGGCAAAAGTAAGCAACAATTTGTTCGCGGAATTATTAATTTACTTTTAAAAAAAATCGCTACTCAATTTACAAAATGCAAATAAATAGAAAAATAATTATCTTTGACAAAATCATCAAAATGAAACAAATATTATTGAACGTTCCTGATACAATTGAATTAGACGACAGGGAAGCAAAAATGCTACTTGCCTCCAGGCTGTTTGAAAAAGGCCGACTCACTATGGGACAAGCAGCTGATATGGTGGGCCTATCAAAAAGGGCTTTCATGGAAATCCTTGCTGACTATGATGTTTCCATATTCAATTATCATCCATCCGAACTTGATAATAAAATAGAAAATGCCCGGGATTATAGTATCTGATACCAGAAATTCTTGAAGAAATAAGGAGAACTAACTTTAGAATAAGCGAGAAAATAATGAAGGACGCAAAAACAAAAAGTGGGGAATAGTCTTATCCAAATAATAATCTAACCAAAAAAAAGCCCGGCTATAATAACCAGGCTCTATCATTAAAAATTCGGGTATTTATTTAGCTGGTATAGAAATGAAGGGACTCTTTTGTGCAAATAAGTTCAATTGTGTCATTTATCCGCCAGCCGGCGGATGTCATTAATTGTCATTTGCGCTTCGCGCGTCATTTATTTTTGAAACAAATGACTACAAATGACCATCAATGACAACCAATGACTTTTAATTGGAAAAAGATTTTAGTATTAACAAATCTCTCAACCACCTAATTCAGTTTTACTTCAATCCCAAAACCTCAGGTCCTTGTATAAATACAATATCCACTGGAATGCCGCCCTGGTTAATCCTATCTAGATCGGCTTGTAGTTCAGGAGTAACTTTTCCATCTTTGGCAATCCAGGCTTTGGCAGCTTCATAATCTCCTTCACCTTGCATGGCCTGAATCTTATCCACTAAAATATTAATGGCATTTTCCATTTTGTCGGCGTTAACGGTATAATAGCCGTCATCATTTTTGGTAAACGCTTCCTGCTCCTGGAAAAACGCAAAACGCATCATGTTGGCTTTTCCGTGGGCACTGGCTGTACCAAAACGGCTTGAACGGAAGATACCTGCAAAGAAAGTAACGTAATTGTCCATCAGTTCACCTTCGGTAATTTCACCCATTTCGCGCATTTTCACAACCAGCCACAAGCCCATAATATCAGCCTTCCCTTCTTCAATGGAGGAATAAGTTTCTTTTAGAGCCTCACGGGCAGTTCCTTTTCCGTTGATGGTATTTTTCACGCCCATTCCGTGTGATACTTCATGGAACATTGTATTTGCAAAAAAGGCATCGAAAGTAACATGCTTTTGTTGTTCAGGAGTAATCAACATTTCAGAAATTGGCACC
>CAZBDF010000578.1:0-2845 GCA_964490385.1 uncultured Lentimicrobiaceae bacterium
AAAAGATGTGTGGGTATCATTAGTTTTAAGGATGATTTTTAGTTCGAAAATTGAAAAATTAGAAATCCTACCTCCCAAAGAGTTTTATAACCTGTACAAAAAAGATTACATGGAAATGCAGGAGAATATGATTTTTGGAGAAAATTTGGACTTTGACAAACTTGTTAAGCTGATAAAACATGAACACCCGGCAGGCTAACAGCAAATATGGCACACAGCCGCTTAGCGGACATCTGGAAAAATGAATAGAAATAGAAAAATCCATACGGTCTCCCTTCGGTCGTGCGAATCACTAAAAACCATCCTGCAAGTGGTTGGCTGAGAGCCATACCCGCCGAACGTTGTAGCAATTTAAAAAAATAAAACTATGAAACACAATCTTAAAATTTATCTTCTGACAATCATGACAATTGGTTGTATGATTGCGAGCGCACAGACAATCGAATACAGCATGCCGGGAGAAACAGAAGAACATGAAGGCACTTGGATACAATGGCCGCATAACTATTTGTATGGGCCTTGGTACAGAGATGATGTCGAATCGACTTTTATTGAAATGACCGATGCTTTGCAGGCAGGTGAAAATGTGCATATCATTTCTTATGACAGCACGGAACTTGCCTATATCATTAATGTATTGACAACCGCAAGCGTTCCGTTCACTAACATTGATTTTTTTGTGCACCAAACCGATGACGTTTGGAGCAGGGACAACGGCCCCATGTTCGTTTATGAAAAAACCACCAATAACCTAACTATTCTTGATTGGGGGTTTAACGGCTGGGGGTTTGACACGCCTTATTCAAAATGTGATGTGATCCCTCAAAGCGTAAGCACGGATATTGGCGTACCAAGAATTGACTTGAGTGGAATGGTACTTGAAGGTGGTGCCATTGAACATGACGGCAACGGAACCATGTTTGCAACACGCAGTTCGGTAACACATTCGAGCAGAAACCCTTTGCTTACCGAAGCACAGATAGAAGATACCTTGACTACCTATATGGGTATTACAAAATTCATTTGGCTTGATGGTGTGTACGGACAAGACATAACCGATATGCACATTGACGGATTTGTGAAATTTGCTAATGACAGCACCATTGTTACAATGGACAGCACCGACCTTGACTACTGGTATGTTAGCGGTTCAGAAATTACCACCATACACAATGCTACCAATGCAAATGACTACCCATACGATATAGTAGTTGTTCCACTAACACAGAATAATGTAGTTACAACCAATGGAAGCAACCTTGGTATCAAAGGGTCTTATTGTAATTATTACATCGGGAATAATGTAGTGCTTGTGCCAACATATAACGATCCGAATGATGCAACAGCAATAAGCATTATTCAAGGCATTTACGTAAACAGAACTGTAGTTGGCATTGACGTAAGAAACCTTTACGAGTATGGAGGAATGATACATTGTATCACCCAACAGCAACCCATCGACCTCAATGCATCAGGATTATTGCAACCATCTAGTAATCATTTTCAACTTTTGAAAAACAGCCCAAACCCATTTAATGAATTCACAACGATTAAGTTTTCCGTTGAAGGAAACTCCTCAGTAACATTGGACATTTACAACACAATAGGACAAAAAGTTAAAACCCTAACTCCAAATAAAGGAGAACAGCAAGTGGATTTAAGTGCCTCAGACCTTGAATCAGGAATTTACCTGTACACATTAAAGACCAATGGACATATAATTGGTAGTAATAAAATGATAGTAAATTAAACATATAAGTAATCAACATTAAATTGAGTAGTGAACAGCCACGTGCTATAGCTGCGAAACGATACCCATAATATTAAGAAAAGAAGGACTCAATGACAACGCATAGAATTAGAAAAATCTTTAACACAATCCTGATTTCAATATTCATTCTTGTTGCTAATATCTCATTTGGACAAAATGAAAAAATTGAAATAAAATTTCTGGGGAATTGTGGTCTTTTTATGACTGATGGAAATTTAAATTTATATGTTGACTTCCCATACAAGTCTGGGGCATATGGATACATGACATACAAACCTGAATTATTAGACAGCCTTCAAGCTAATTCGATTTTTCTTTTCACCCATGGACATGCAGACCACTATAACAGAAAACTTTTCAAAAAAACCAATCAAAAATTATATGGACCGTGGCCAGTAAAATTCCTCATGTCAAAAAAAAGAAAATATAGACTTGATGAATTAAATGACTCTTTACCTAATTTCTCAATAACAGAATATAAAACGAAACATGGATTTTCTTTTAAGCATTTCTCCTATTTGGTTGAATGGAACAAAAAGAGAATTTTTATTTCAGGTGACACACATTTATCAGATACATTAGTTTCAATTAAGAACTTAGACTTAGTTTTTGCTGCACCTTGGGTATTAACCGACGCATGGGAAAGAAAGTTAAACATTGACTCAAAAGAAATTATACTTTACCATCATAGAAGTGTTGAAAGGGTCAATAATAAAAGCGATAAGATTATTGTACCAAAACAGAATCAAGAATTTGAATTGGAATAAAATACTATGGGTAACAGCAAATCATGGCTCACAGCCGGTTTGCGGCATCTGGAAAGCTGGGTGCAAAACGAAACATACGAAACACTAAAAGCCTTCCTGCAAGTGGGCGGCTGCGAGCCAAATTTGCGGAATGTTAAGCCCAATGCTAAAAAAAGAAAAAATGGAGAGGATGAAGACGATTAACAATTAAAACGATCGCAATGGATTTAGAAAAATATAAACCTAACCGGGAGTTTCTGCTGTATAAAACAGCCAATGGCGATGTAAAGGTAGATGTGCTTTTGCAAAACGAAACCATTTGGATGCC
>CAZBDF010000579.1:0-2837 GCA_964490385.1 uncultured Lentimicrobiaceae bacterium
ACGCCTGGTGGTTCAGTTTATGCAGGATTGGGAATTTACGATACCATGCAATATATTTCATCAAATGTGGCTACCATTTGCACAGGAATGGCAGCCTCGATGGGTGCCGTGCTATTATGTGCCGGTGAAGAAGGCAAGCGTACTGCTTTGCAACATTCACGCATATTGATCCATCAACCGATGGGTGGAGCACAAGGACAAGCTTCGGACATTGAAATTACTGCCCGTGAAATCCAAAAATTGAAAAAGGAGTTGTACGAAATTATCGCGAAGCACTCTAAGCAGGATTATGACAAGATCTGGAAAGATTCGGACCGCGACTACTGGATGACTTCACGGGAGGCAAAAGCTTACGGAATGATTGATGAAGTTCTTGAGCATGGCCCTGAGAAAAAAGATAAAATAAAACTTTAACCTAAATAAACCCATATATGCCAAAAGCCAGCGACAAATGTTCATTTTGCGGTAGGGCAAGAAACGAAACCGAAATCCTTATTGCAGGCATTAATGGTAATATCTGTGAGGAGTGTGTTGAGCAGGCCAAGCTCATTCTTAATGAAGAGCAATCGATAAAGTCGCCCGACAAGTTCACAGATTTCAAACTGCTAAAACCCGCTGAAATAAAAAGCCACCTCGACCAATATGTAATTGGCCAGGAGGATGCCAAACGGATACTGTCGGTGGCTGTTTACAACCATTACAAACGTATCTCGCAAAAAGGCAGGTCCATCGAAAAAGAAGATGATGTTGAGATAGAAAAGTCGAATATAATCATTACCGGTGAAACAGGAACAGGCAAGACATTGCTTGCCAGGACCATTGCCAGGATCCTTGAGGTTCCATTTGCTATTGCTGATGCCACCATCCTTACCGAAGCCGGTTATGTTGGCGAAGATGTGGAAAGCATCCTGTCGCGCTTATTACAGGCATCAGATTATAATGTTGCTGCAGCCGAAAAAGGCATTGTTTTTATCGACGAAATTGATAAGATTTCAAGGAAGAGCGACAACCCTTCCATCACACGTGATGTATCGGGGGAAGGGGTGCAACAGGCCCTGCTCAAATTGCTTGAAGGCTCCGTTGTAAATGTTCCACCTCAAGGGGGACGTAAACACCCTGAGCAGAAAATGATCCAGATCAATACCGAGAATATTCTGTTTATTGCCGGTGGCGCCTTTGATGGCATCAATAAGATCATTGCTTCACGGATGCGGGCAAATGTGATTGGCTACGGAATTAAAAAGAAACAGGAGAACATTGACAAGGACAACATGCTCCAATATGTTGCACCGCCCGACCTCAAAAAATTCGGCCTTATTCCGGAAATTGTGGGGAGATTACCTGTTGTTACATTCCTTGATCCACTTAGCCCCAGTGCTTTGAAACGAATCCTTACCGAACCTAAAAATGCCCTTGTTAAGCAGTTTACCAAGCTGTTTAAAATGGACGGGGTAAAATTAACTTTCACGGATGGAGCATTGGATTTCATGGTAGAAAAGGCTGTTGATTTCAAACTTGGAGCAAGGGGATTAAGATCAATCATGGAAGCGATACTTAACCAAGCCATGTTCGAAGTACCATCGGATACAACAAACAAGGAATTGAAAGTTACACGTCCTTACGCCAGTGAGCAACTGCAGAAAAATAATTTGGCGAAACTGCGAGTAGCCTGACAATCATCAAATGTAAAAAATACCTAAAACCGTCTGACACCAAATAATCAGACGGTTTTTTTCGTTTATGCCTACAGAAAATTTTGATTTCTATGCCGAGGTATCTGCTAACTTTTATACTTATGTTGCTGATGGCACAGTTTGCATTTTCGCAAGAAAAGAAAGTGCATCTGGTGAAATACAAGATTATTGGCATTGATACTGTGCCTTATGTTGATATTGTCGGTGTGGAGGTATTCGATTTCAAGATGTTTAAAACCAAAAAGCAAGCCCGTAAAAATACCCGACTGATCAAGAACGTGAAAAAAGTATATCCCTGGGCAAAGCTGGCCGGACGGAAATTAGAGGAATATGAGCTTATTTTAAGCCAGACAAAAACGGAAAGGGAAAAACGAAAAATCATGAAACAGCTCGAACAGGAAATTCATGAGGAGTATGGTTCTGAGTTGAAAAAACTTACCATTAGCCAGGGCAAAATACTGATCAAACTCATCGACCGGGAGACTACAAATTCATCTTTTGAACTGGTGAAAGATATGAGAGGTGGCTTTGTAGCTTTTTTTTATCAGTCGTTTGCGCGGATTTTTGGATACAACCTAAAAACAAAATACGACCCCAAGGGCGAAGACCGAAACATCGAGATCATTGTGCGCATGATTGAAAATGGGGTGATTTAAACAAAATGTACAAGCAATGGTGAGCTGTATATTCACAAGTTGTACGCAAGCCAGGAGAACGTCACAATTAACGATAAAAATTTTTTATGCTAAAATATTTAAACAAACCATATGATTTACTTGAAATAGAAAAGTTTAAAATATTGTATTCATTTGGTGTTGCAATATTTTGTTTCTTATTCTTATACATATTTGAACCATTTGGATTATATAATCTATCAGGATTGTATAAATTAATAATAATATCGCTTTATGTTTTTGCAGGATTATTAATCACTTTAGTTCACCTTTTCTGCTTGCAAAATAAAATCATAAAAACATACAATTTAAGAAATACCATACTCTGGATTAGCTGGATTACTTTTCTAACGAGTATTTCAAGTTCCGTAATAAATGATATTGCATTTAATCACGGGCATTTCTATTTTTTAAGTTTCATCGTCTTTCTGGGAATTATATTTGGGATCATAAGTGTCCGAAAGTTTTG
>CAZBDF010000580.1:0-2827 GCA_964490385.1 uncultured Lentimicrobiaceae bacterium
AAATTCAGCATTAATTACTTCAACCGTGGAGAAATCGATAATTAAACCATCTCCCTGACAGGGATTGGATGGCGTGTCCGGCCAGTTGAGTATTGCTGCATTAGACGCGGGTTCCTCAACAAAAATATCCATCGACGAATAAGCACTATTCACCTGAAAATCGTCAACGTTTAGTTCAAGCGTATGAGGCCCTGGTTCAAGTTGGAGGGTGTAATCTCCGTTTGGCTTGACTTTATATCGGGTAAAACCATCTACAATCAACTCTGACCTCAGTGGATTTAAAAATGGATAATTTTGGAAATCCATCCAATTTACATGAACCAATCCATCTGATTGAACCACTTCAAAGGGGCATGAAAAGATAATAGGTGGGACCGGATTAATGTTGATATAATGAATTCCCCAAAAATGATAAGGATCACCTAAGAATGGAAAAATGGTGATATCGAGATAAATTGTTCCTGAGCCATGCATGGGATCAGAAAATATTCCCACAAAAAGTTGATCTCCTTCAAGAAAACTATATTCAACGAATAGCAGTGGATCTTCAATGGTCTGTACATCAACTACAGTTTCGGGAGGGTAAAACTCAGGTAAACTAAAATTTAAGTCACTGAATTGGCCTGACAAAACCGCTAGTTCAGGGTTTATTGCATTTATAAGCTCGACGGGATTTGTTGCTATTGCAGTTATACTGGCAGTTGCCGCCCGCATTTCGGTTGAATCGTGTTGTGACAGGCTACCATTGCTTCCATTGGAAGGGCCCGATCCCTTCATTACATCTCCGGGATTACCAGCCTGGTCGGTATCATTAAGGCCAATGGCATGGCCTAATTCGTGTGTAAGTGTTTCTAACAGGCCGGGGGTAGTATTTTTGCCAATAGTGATGGTAGAACTGGTTAATTTCCCCGTTGATGGTTTCCCTTCCCACAACCCTGCATTGCCTGCACCCGGGTTACCCTGGGTAATTGTAATATCAGCACCTGCAGCGGTAGATGTTTCCCTGAATTTTGGCACACCTCCTGCCGCATTCCATCTTGCCATGGCAGCACGACAAGAATCTTTTTCTGCATCTGTCCATGTCGTATCAATGTACACGTCTAAACTATCGGGATTGTTTGCCCATCCAACGTAGCCTGCCCAAACATCTTTAGGCGCCTTGTACTCCTGCGCACTTGTTATCATGCCAATTAGGAATGCTACAATAAGAATCAGTAATGTAGCAAGTGGAATTGATTTGTTAAGTGTTTTCATAATCTTGACTGTTTGATGGTTAATGAGGAACTGTCGATGAACTGATTCGAAATAGGATCATTCGAATCTGTGATAATTGATAGAGGAAGAATTTAGTACAGGTGCAATGTATTTTTATCTTCATATACTTTTGATTTTAGCTAAAAAAATGAAGCTCCAAATATAGGAAAATTATGTGCGGAAAGCAAGTTTTCAGTAGGGTTTTTTAAAATGCATTATATTTAAATAACAACATCTATTGAATGATTAATATCAATACTAAGTTTTTTGAAATGGTTATTTTATTCGATATACCTGATGTTTATGATATGCGAAAACCCCAACAGTCTGCCAGTGGGCGGGCTGTCAGGGAAAACAAAAAGTCACAAGTTGGGTCATTATTTTTTTGTATCTATTTAGCTGGTATTGGAATGAGATAAATCTATTGAGAAAATAAATTTCGCTGTGTCATTTATCCGCTAGCTGGCGGATGTCATTAATTGCTATTTGCGCTTCGCGCGTCATTTATTAAAAAAAAATGACTATAAATGACCATCAATGACAACAAAACTTGTCCGTATGGATGACTTCCATTTAGAAAAAGATTTTAGTTTTAATAAATCTCTTAACCAACTAAACAGTTACAATTTTTTAAGTTAAAATCATTTATCCTCCAATTTTTCGATTCTTGCTTTTAGGGTTTCGTTTTCGGTTTTGAGTTCCTGAATGGCTTTCACCAGTACTGGGATAAATTCGCTATATTTCAATGCTTTTGTTCGTTCATCATTATCTTCAGTTAATACTACGCTTGGTAAAATTTCTTCCACCTCCTGGGCAATAAAACCAAATTGAACTCCTTGCATACCATTATCCAAAGGGTTTTTCCATTCATAGCTGACCGGGCGAAGTTTACCAACAATCTCCAATGTATTGTTGCCAAAAGATTGAATGTTCTTTTTATGCCGGATATCAGAAAGCGCACCGGCAGCGCCGGTTGCATAGGCCGTTCCATTTACATGTAACTTATAACCCGGGCTTGGTGTGCCAATACCTACATATCCATTTTCCTTGATGCGCACTTTTTCAGAGTTGTTGGTGGCAAATACAATCGATGTGTTTTCCCTGTTCCAAAGCACCACGTCTGAATTTCCTCCTGAAATCCATGAAAGTAAAAAACCATCACTATAATAGGGTCCCGTGCCATCATTCGTGAACTTGATACCGGCATCGATTCCTGTATGAATACAAAGTTTGGCATATTCTGGATTTGGGACTCCAATTCCCACATTGCCGCCGTCCCTTATATAAATCCCCTTACCTCCATCATCAAAGAGTTTTAGCCCACTTGACCCAGTTGCCCTTAGGTAATTTACATCAATATCATTGTCCAATGAAAATGTTGTTCCGCTAAGGTTCAGGTCATTTCCTGCAGAATAAGTAGTACTTGCAGGGCTTGCCCAGCTACCATCTTTCCGTAAAAATGTAGTGCCACTTCCACCACCCAAATCAGAGAGGGCATTAAACCTGGAGTTGTTTAGTGTACCAGAGGAAATATTTGCGGCGTTGAGGTTGGCAAGTGTCGAGCCGTTTCCTG
>CAZBDF010000581.1:0-2813 GCA_964490385.1 uncultured Lentimicrobiaceae bacterium
TCCTCTTTTTTCATGGTGGATTAAACCTCTACCCATTAAAATAACAGTAGAACCATAAACTTCAATTTATTAATATCCCGGCTGCTATTTATATTCTGTACAATAGGTTTTAATTTATCAATGAATTTGTGTGTTTTTTGGTAATACAATTTCAAAAATACTTCCTCTTCCAATTTCGCTTTCAACAAATATCTGCCCATTATTTCTATCAATAAATTCTTTACATATAACTAGTCCCAGGCCAGAACCCTTTTCGCCTTCTGTACCTGGTGATGAATCCATATGTTCCACCATAAATAGTTTGTTTATTTGTTGTTGACTCATTCCATTTCCCGTGTCTGAAATTGAAATTTTTACCTTGTCTTGATATGCAACCCCAATTATCTTTATTTCTCCATTTACTAAGGTGAATTTTACTGCATTTGAAATTAAATTTCTAATAACTGTTTCAATCATATTTTTATCAGCAAATATGTTTACTTTTTTATCAATTTGTATTTCTACATTTATGTTTTTTTGTGCTGCGCTCTGTTTATGATTTGAATATGCGTCTAAAACAATTTCTTTTAAATTGTGGAATGAGGGATTAAATGGAAACTTATTCTGTATTGTTTTTGCCCATATTAATAAATTCTCCAACAGATTAAAAGTATTTGAAGTTGATTCACGAATTAGTTTAGAAATTTCATAAATGTTTTCGTATTCTTTTTTTTCAATATATTGCACAAGTAATTCAGAAAATCCAAGTAAACAATTAAAGGGTGACCGCAAATCATGTGCAAGTATAGAAATGAACATTTCTTTGGAATCATTGGCTTTCTTCAAATCTGCTTGCATCTTCATTTTTTTAGTGATGTTAACAGAGGTTCCCTGAAGTGAAAATAAATAGTTATCTTTTATAATTGGTACAGAATTGTTAATGAGACAAATAGGCTTGCCATTTTGGTCAATTTCAACTGTTTCTAAGTTTTTCACTCGATAATTAGCTTTATCAAGTTCGATCCAAACGGATCTCAGTAAATCATCGTCCTTCATGAAAATATCATAAACGGAAACCCCTTTGATGTCCTCTTTACACTTATATCCATATTCTATAGCCATTGAATGATTACAACTCTCCATATACATATAGGTCTTTATCCACTCATATTTTTTTTCTTTAGGTAGTGATAATGGCATTGGCTTTTTTAATCTATAAAAGAACATACCAGCGGGACATGTTGAAATAAAATTCTGATAAAATTCTTCATTAGGATTGTTTAAACTTTCATATTCCATAATTTTCTTATTAACCTGTGTTCGATATAAGGAACACGGTTTATTGTGTTCAATTTCAATAGTCCTGTCCATTAGGGTAGGGGCTAGAAGCTTACATAATAAAAAAGATTTCTGAAAATTTTGTATTTTTTTGCCATTTTACAAAATTTACAAAAATCTGGTTTGGTGTCTCAAATTCTTTATCCCCGTACGGAGGCCATTGAAATTCAATCTTTTAATATTAATTCTTATATCGAACTCAGGTTATTATTACCTGCAGCAGTAATTTACAACCTGTGTTCGATACAAAAAATCAGTTTAAAACAGTAAAAAAATCAAAATTATAAAAAAAAGGAAGGGTAAAATCTGCTTGAAAATATTTATTTTCATTGCAAATCCCTTTATTAATTGATGTATATTTTTAATGCTGCTTGTTCGCTACCTCCAGTGATATGCAGAATGTAAAATCCCGGGGTTTGATTTATTTGCAGAATCTGCAAATCTGAATCATACAAAATTTTGCTAAATCGCTTTATTCCCATTACATCATACACGTCAACGTATGTTTTGTCATACTGTGATCTTATAAAAAGTGAATTATCATAACACCATGCTGATAAACCAGATTCCGGGCTTTCAATTACCCCAACTACATCAAACGATAGAAGAAAACGATTTGGGTTATCACCTGTCGCCGATTCGAATGAATAAACCGGATCTAATGACATATTCTGGGACTTGTTCAACTTTAAATCATTAAGGTATATTGTTTCACCATCAATCGAGTGTTCAAGAGAAATATTGAAATTACTTGATTCATTTTTAACAAATCCCAATGGAACTGTCAATTCTGAAGAAAGCTCGGGCAATGTATTTAGGGCGAATAATTTACTATTAGAAACCGAATAGAGCATAGGCGCAAAACCTGGGATATAAAACGCATCATATTCCATATCAAATTCATCTGTTGCTTCAGCATTGAACCTGATTACTGTTTCCTGTTTTGTGTTCCTATCCAGATCGTTTGCCACAAGCATTATCTGATCTGAATTTTTACTTTTATACCAAGAACTGTTACTATGAACCCTTGCATCTGCCGGAATTTTAAGTGAGCCATCACCAGAAGTATAAATCATGAAACCATTATGTGCTGGGATAATGCCTTCGCCTGAAATTACTTTATAACTTGCGCTGGATTCGTTCCAAATTTGAGGTACAGCAGCGATATTAGTCTTAGTCCAACTGCCCTCATCCAAGTCAATTGCACTGGAAAAGGGATTACCAACCAGATGCCAACCAGGATAAGTAGATCCGGAAGTTCGGGTAAGGCCGGTTTTGGTTACATCCTCCACATTAAGAACGCCTGCAAAGATATGGGCTTTGTCGCCGTACTCTTTGGCAGGAGGAGTACCATAGGACAATAAGTAGCCACGACCAACCACAAAATAATCTTCGAAGTTGTTATTCCAGTTGCCGGATGCATCTTTAGTATTGATCCACCAACCAATATCCTCTCCTTCTACCCAGGACTCATCCCATTTGTAAAAGTCGATGTA
>CAZBDF010000582.1:0-2809 GCA_964490385.1 uncultured Lentimicrobiaceae bacterium
TTTACATTATTTGTGATCTTTCCAAAATGGACGACAAGGGATGCCTGGGTGCTCCTGATTTAATCATCGAAATAGTTTCTCCAAAGAATTCGCGGCGTGATATAAAAGACAAGTTTGACATATATCAGGAACATGGTGTGCGCGAATACTGGATTGTGAATCCCAATGAGGAATATGTGAATGTTTTTGTTTTGGATGAAAAGGGTAAATACCAGCTTGTGGGCATGTATGCCGGCGATGATAAAATCCCAGTGAATATTTTCAATGGCAACCTGGCCATCGACCTTACAGAGGTTTTTGTTTCGTAAATGCCTTGTAGAAATCAGATGCACGTTGAAGGCATCCGGTGAATCTTGCCAGGGCTTTGGATTTTCGCTCATCACACGTTTGAGTCACCCGGTGAATTTGCTTAAGCCTGGGTAGTTAGGGTCTGCTGAGAAAGGCCTAATCCATTGAATTATTTAAAGTTAATTCATAATATTTGATTCCTTTTGCAGGGTTTAGACGGAGATTCATTCAAAAACCTTGCAGCAAATATTTCGGTGCGCTGCACCTTTATCCCCATCACCCGATAATATTCTACAAATGCCGATTTTTTATCGAGCATGCTCGTCCTTCGGACGGCAGATTACCGGTGCTCCGCACCTGAATGTCAAGCCACAGAGTGGCGATAATCTTTGTAGAAACATCAATTAGAATTGATACGGGAGGTGCAGCGCACCGAAATATTATTATTCGGAGTTTTTTAGCAAGCCCAGTTAGCCCGTGAGTTTAGTAAAACTGCCATGGCTTATTCACACGGCTTACTTTACACTGTCATCAAAAAAGTATTCAGATTATCATCAGGAGATAAGTTCAGTTTTTTCCTTAATCGGGTTCGGGATGTTTTGATGCTATCGGGGGAAAGGAAGATGATGGAAGCGATTTCTTTGGTGTTGAGGTTGAGGCGGAGGAAAGCGGCCAACTTTAATTCGGCCGGTGAAATATCCGGGTATTTTGTGGTGAGGGTTTCGAAAAAGCGTGGGTGCACATTGTTAAAATAAGCTTCGAATTGTTGCCAGGATTCCCCCTTAATTTTCACCGAAATCTGGTGTGATATAGTTCGTAGTTGTTCCTCCAGCTTCTTGTTCCGGCTACCGAATTCAGTGTTAAGGAGGTTGATGTCATCCATTACCTTCAGGTTGAATTCGTTGTTGCGGGTAATATTCATGGCAATGGAAGCAAGTTCCCGGTTTTTCAGGTCAAGATTTTCTTTGAAATAAGTAGAAAGCATGAGCATGGAGCGGATGCGGGCGGTGAGTTCGATGGCATCGATGGGCTTACGGATAAAGTCGATGGCTCCGGCATCGAGGGCGGTTTTAAGGTGTTCCGAACTGGTCATTTTTCCGGTAAGCATTACCACCGGAATTTCATTGCATGTTGGCTTGAGCTTTAAGGCTTTAATAAATTCTATACCCGACATGGGGGGCATTTGCCAGTCGGTAATGATGAGGTCTGGCTGACGCTTTTCGGCAATTATTAACCCTTTTTCAGGACTGGTTGTTTGCAGAAACTTGTAGTTTGGGTAAGTGCTTTCCAGCAAATTGATGATGCTTTGGATAATCCCAATCTCATCATCCACGATCAATATCTTATAATTATTCATGATTTTATTTTGCTA
The DNA here is from genome assembly GCA_964490385.1 of uncultured Lentimicrobiaceae bacterium. Taxonomy (GTDB): domain Bacteria; phylum Bacteroidota; class Bacteroidia; order Bacteroidales; family 4484-276; genus 4484-276. Next base: position 1,661 of record CAZBDF010000582.1, read on the forward strand.
ATTAAGTGCTTAAACTGTTGCTCATTGCCAAAATTAACCGCATTATTTAAATCAGCAAGCCATTCTTTGTTTAAATTAGGCTCAAGTTCAATTTCCTTTACGATTAGCCTCAGCTCACTTACGTCAAAGATTTCCAGATTTTCGAGGCGGGGCAGGTATGTGCTTAAATCTGCTTTTTCATCAGCAGTCAATTCAATTGGGGATTCCAAAGGAGCAACTATTTCAATATCTTTTTCGATGTTGGAAATAAGAGGCAGGGTAAAAAATACCTGCGTACCATCAGTATAATTTTCGTCGATTCCAATTTTGCCTCCATGCGCTTCTATGGCCATTTTGCAAAAGGTAAGCCCAAGACCTGTCGAACCCTGTGCATGGCTGTTATTTGCATTCACTTGCGAAAATTTTTCAAATACCTTCTTTTGCATTTCAGTGGGAATTCCGTAACCTGTATCGGAAATAGTAACACGTATAAAATCAGTATCCGATTTTTCAAAATCGACTTTTAACTCAACAAAACCATTCATGGGTGAGTATTTTATGGCGTTGGTAAGCAGGTTGACGAATGCCCTGATTAGAAGATCAGGGTCTGTGTTAACCCGAATTGTTGAAGGGAATAAATTCCTTAGGGCTATATTTTTTTGTGTTGCCGAATATTCCACTTCACCAATGGCTTTCTCTGCAATTTTAAGTAAGTTATTTTCAGAAGTAGAAATCGGCATTTTGGCGAATTCATATTTATATACATCCAAAATATTACTTACCATATTCAACATCTTTTTGCCCGATTGCCTGAGTTTTTTGTTCTGAATTACCGGATTATCATCTGAGCTGTTAATGATATTGTTTAATGGATTTTTGAGATCATGAACAATCATGCCCGAAAGTTCCTCCTTTATCTTTAGACTTAGTGCCAGCTTTTCGGCTTCTTCCTCACTGAGTTTTGCTTGAATGTCTGCTTTCTCTAGATTAAGTTGTTTCAGGGCATTGTCTTTTTCGATGCGTTCGTTGCGCAAAACCAGGTTTTTGGTTTTTGATCGGTAAAACAGTAAAACAAATACAACCAGAATAACCACGAGAGCAATCGCTGCTACCAGGGCATAGTTCAGACGTGTCCTCGACTGGTTGACCTCATCCATGTATTTTAGTTTT
>CAZBDF010000583.1:0-2778 GCA_964490385.1 uncultured Lentimicrobiaceae bacterium
CGTTTTTTTAAACGCTTATAATCCTTTTCAAAATCACTTGATAATTCAATCTCTATTCTCATCTAACAATTCTTCCAGGGTTTTAAGATTTCTTTTACCTGCCACAGTATCTTCTATCTCAATTAACGCCCGTTTTACACCTTCTACAACTCCTTCAGCCGTATCTTCGTAATCAATGGCCGGTTGCGTGTACCCTAAACTTGTTCCAGTTTCAGGAATTTGCATTTCTGTTTTCAGGTTCATACGCCTTGCCATTTCGTTAAGGAAAAGAAGATCATCCGCTTTATTACTAAATATTTGTAGGGTTCCCATAATTGTTGTTTTTACAAAAGTAAAAAAAGCTTTTCGTATCAATGTTTAAACCTGCAATTCAAACTCAATTGTGTCTGCACTAAAGTCCTGGCTATTGGGCCAGGCAATACCACCAAATAATACACGGGCTTGCTTGAAATAACTTTCATTATTTAGTTCTTTAAATATCCCTTTATGGAGGTAGGGTGATACATCAAATATCCCTTCTTTGCCATTGGACAACTTTACAAAAAACTTGTGTTGGCCTTCCTGTCTGATATTGACAACTTTTATCATTTCTACTTTATTTTAATGGTTCAATCCTAAAGAGCTGCTCACCTTCCAAAGCCAATGTCCAATTTGCCATCAATTCGTCCTAATGAATTTCAGCCCAGGCTTGAACGAGTTTCAGTTTCTTTTTCGGAAATTCCCCAGTAAGCACTTCACCGTCATCTATTCGTGGATATGAGGCCTGTGATGCTTCCTATTATCAAAGAAATACATATAGATAATGATCCCGTAAAACATTGAAATTGTCGGCATGTTTCTATTTTTTTGACAAATATACAAAATACAGCAAAAAAAAGCCAAATCAGTTGATGATCGGCTTGCTACCGAAATTTTATCATCGAATTACGCTAATTGAACGAATTGGAGAAGGGTTTAAAGCCCTGACCATCGGGAAGGGATGGAAACCCTGAATATTGAAATCGACAACCAGGGCCGCCATCCCCTCGTACCTCGGGGCTTGCATCCCTTTGTGTAGATCTAATTCGTTCAATTCGATGACATCTTTTTACTTATACTCCCTTATCTCACCCGACTTCAACCTTTTGAAATAATAAATCATATCTCTTTTTACTTCTGGTGCCAGGATGAGCAGGCCGATGATATTGGGGAAGGCCATGCACAAAATCATCATGTCCGAAAAATCCATTACTACATCCAGGGCTGACGATGCCCCGATAATGATGGCTGCTAAAAAGATCAATTGATAAATGGTATCGGATACGCGGTGGGTTTTGAATAATCGCTGACTGAATCCGCCAAACAAATAATCGAAACCCTTGAGGCCATAATATGACCAGGAAATCAGTGTGGAAAACGCAAATAAAGTAACAGCAACTAAAAGCAAATATGGAAACCATGGAAAGACCGAACCGAAGGCAGCAGATGTTAATTCTACACCTTCAAGGCCCAGGGTATCTTCGGATAAGCCGGTAAAAATAATCACCAGAGCCGTCATGGTGCAAATGACCACGGTATCCACAAAAGGCTCGAGCAGGGCAACAATTCCTTCACTGACGGGTTCGGTGGTTTTTGCCGCTGCATGTGCGATGGATGCAGAACCTACCCCAGCTTCATTTGAAAATGCTCCCCGCTGGAAACCAAAAATCAATACCCCGATAAAACCGCCTTTCATCGCATCAGGAGAAAAAGCACCATTGAATATAAGTTGTAGGGCATGGGGAGTATTTTCGATATTCATTCCAATGATAACCAAGGCAGTTCCAACATAAAGCAGGGCCATAAAGGGGACTATTTTGGAAGTTACTTTGGCAATGCTTTTGATACCGCCAATAATAACCAAGCCAACCAAAATTGCCATTACCATCCCGTACCAGAATCCGTGATTTTCCAATGCCGGAACGAAATTTTCGAACTGTTTAAATGCCTGATTGGCTTGCAACATATTTCCACCACCGACTGAACCACCAATAACCAGAATGGCAAATGTTACCGCAAGGATGTGTCCGAGTACACCAAGGTTTTTCTTTTTCAATCCATCACGCAAATAATACATGGCACCACCGGAGACTTCACCTTTTGCATTGATGTGCCGGTATTTCACGCCCAGCGTGCATTCCACAAATTTGGACGACATCCCTAATAATCCAGCAAGGATCATCCACAAAGTTGCCCCTGGCCCGCCAATGGCGATAGCGATGGCTACACCTGCGATATTTCCCAATCCAACGGTTGCCGAAAGTGCGGTGGTCAATGCCTGGAAATGGGAAACCTCTCCTTCAGTTCCTGGTTTATCGTACTTCCCCCGAATAAGATTAATGGAATGTTTGAACCCACGGATGTTTACAAATCGCATGAAAATGGTAAAAAACAAGCCTCCAAAAATCAACCATAAAACAATCAATTTCAGTGGAGCCTCCACAACTTCACCCTCATCATTGATGACAGGATTTCCATTTTTGTCCCTCACAACCTCATCGTAAACACCAATAGCTGAAAATGGATCCCAAAACAAAACTTCTGAAAGGGCATTTACAATCGGCGTAAATGATTCATTGATCATCTGACTAATGGTGAGATCAACTTCTTGTTTTTGAGTGATTGTATCTTCAACAGGAACATCTTCGATAAACTGAGAATTATCAGCAAATAGCGAGAATTGTAATCCCAGGAAAACCAACGATAGAAAATAATATTTCAAAGTATGCTTCACTATACTATTTATGGCCCTACTGTTAT
>CAZBDF010000584.1:0-2751 GCA_964490385.1 uncultured Lentimicrobiaceae bacterium
AACCAAAGCTGCTCAGGTCGTTGATATTTGGTGCCCTGAAAGCATTGTAAATTGACCCAATTAAGTTGTAATGTTCGCCGAGGTGATAAATCGCCGACAAGCTACCAACCAAGGCAGTAGGATGGATGTCAATATCCCCAAATCCATCATCACTCGCCTTGATATTGTGTGCATTGAACCTTCCACCCAGGACAAATGAAAATTTGTTTACATCCAATGTGTGTGAGGTATAAAATGCCAAACTTGCGGAGTTTGCTCCGTCGGGATAATAGCCCCTTTTTGTGATCGATTCGCTACCTTCGGTTTCAATTTTATCGCTGTAAACTTTATCGTGATAATACTCGATACCGGAGCTAAAACGCCAGTTTTCGGTGGGGAAGGAGTTTACCTCAACGGTCCCCCCAAAAGTATTTACCATGTCGTTTTCGGTGGTCACTTTTTCGCTTCCTTCTTTTTGTTTAATCCTTGTTTCTTCCGACTGGTTGAAGGAACCCGTGTAATTTACCTGCTTAAACCATTTATTCTTGTAAGTAGATCTTAGCCGCACATAGCCCAGTTGCCTGATCTGGGGGTCGAATTGATATTTCGTGTATCCGTTGATGATTTTGTCATAGCGTGGCACATCCTTTTGTTTATCGTATTGATAGGCAAATATCAATTCGTAGTTCTTATTAAGCTTAACTTTTAATTTGGCATCGCCCGAATATTCTTGGTAAGCGCTTGGACTTTGCTCACCGATATCGCCACCTGCCATGATATCCCCAAAATCTTTGTAAGAAAAGCCGCCCGAAAAAGCATATTTTTTGTTGGCCAGGTTGAGGTCAGCCCTTCCAGATTTTTCCATATCTCCGCTCATCCATTTTCCATAAATACTCCCACCAACCTTAAAACCATCATTTGAGTATGCAGGATTTTTTGTCAGCACATTGATTACGCCACCCATGGCGTCGCTGCCATAAAGCACCGAGCCGGCGCCCCTGACTACTTCCAGCCTTTCAACTATTAGTTGATCTACAGAACTCAGGTATTGATTGGGCCCGTAGCGGAAGGTTGCATTGTTCAACCTGATGCCATCAATCAGTAGCAAATTTTGGTTTCCGGTGAGTCCCCGGATGAAGGGGGATCCGCCACTATGGTTTGTTTTCTGGACAAATACCCCGGTGGCTCCCATGAGTGCCTCGGGTGTACTTCGAGGACTTTCTTCCTCCAATAGGATATTGTTGATTATTGTAATGGGTTCGGGTGAGGAAAAGGTGGTGCTTTCAATCCTTCGGGCTGTGATGGCAAAATCGTTGTTTAGGCTGTGGATGGTGGGTTGTAGATAAATTTTGATTTCCTGCAAAGGCTTATCATCCAATACCATTTCTTTATCATAAGCTAAATAACTCAGGAGTGTGGCATGTATTTTATAATTTCCAGGACTTAACCCGTCGATTTGAAATTTTCCATTCTTATCTGTTACTGCTCCCTGATCAGTATTTTCGATGGTGATATTTACCCCTTCGAGGGGGCTGTCGTATTTGGCATCGAAAACAGTTCCGGAAATTTGCTGTGCAGCAAGGTTTCCCAGGGTCAACATCAACGTCAAAAGAAATAAAGTGGTTGTTTTCATTTATTTTTGATAATGGTATCCGGGGGAAAGGTAATGCTCCGTTTGTAGATTCTTCGCTTCACTTCCCCGAAGTTTCGGGGCAGGCTGTTTCGCTCAGAATGACAGATGATTGCGGTTTTTGGAAGGGTTTGGCTGGCGGCGAAGCCGCCAGCCAAACCCTTCCCTCCACCAATTTATATAAAGCATTGTCATTCTGAGCATAGCGAAGAATCTATTAAAATTAACCGGATGCCGATTTATTATATTGAGTTAGTCTTCGATTATTAAAAACTAAAACTCAACCCTCCCCTAAAAAATGCCCCCATTGCCGGGTAAAGATATTTTTGACCGTTCATATAAAACCCAGCCGTACTGTATGAGGTATTGAAGATATTATTGGCATCAATATAAATTGTCATAAAATTCAGTTTATAATCGATCCTGGCCGATAAAATCCCGTAACCCTTTAGTTCAACCAGGTTTTCGTCATCGAGGTATTGCTTGCCCGCGCCATTGAAAACGAGGGTTCCGCCAAATCCTTTCGGAGGATTGTAGCCAGCACCAAAAACATATGAGATCTTTGGTAGCCCGTTCAAATAATTGCCATCGAATTCGCCCGAGGTAAATTTGGTTTCGTTGTAATTTAAATTGGTAAAAGCATTCCAGTAATCTTCACTCATCAATTTAATGCTTACTTCCATTCCGGTATGGCTGCTGCTGGTGAGGTTCTGGTAGTTTAATGTTTCAAGGTCAAAATCTATCTCATCCTTCACGTTTATTAAATAGCCCACAAGGTTAATCTCGCCACTAATCATATCCGAAAACTTATAATACTGATATGTCCCCAGCTCGTAATTATTGCTTTTTTGGGGTTTCAATCCCGGATTTGCAAAAGGATCGGCCTGGTAAATAGCCATCTGGTAGGTTGGTCCGGCTTCAAAAAATATGGCATCGCTCAACCGTTTATTATCGGTGCGCTGGTCGATGGTTGGTGCTTTAAACGAGTGGCTGTAGCTAAGATAAATACTTCCTTTATAACGCTCAGTTTCCCCGGTGTTAATGTTAAAAGCAATTTTTGGGCTGAGCGCCGAATTGTTTTCACTATAAGATGTGTCAGGGATTTTGCTGTCGAAATCATCAACAATCAGGTCGTACCTTAA
>CAZBDF010000585.1:0-2744 GCA_964490385.1 uncultured Lentimicrobiaceae bacterium
ATGATTATTGACAAATAAACTTTAAGACAAAAAAGCGAATGCACATATTATTAACAGGCGCAACTGGATATATAGGGCGGAGACTTTTACCTGTCTTATTAAGTAAGGGGCATGAGGTTACCTGCTGTGTTAGAAGTATCAAAAGGTTTGAACAATCTGATATTGGTGAGGGTAATGTAGAACTCATCGAAACTGACTTTAGTAAGGAGCTTACAAACATCGACAATATTAAACCTGTTGATGCCGCTTACTACCTGATTCATTCGCTTTCGTCGTCAACAAAAGGCTATGCAGACCATGAGCAAACAACTGCAACAAACTTCCTCAAACTGGTCGAAAAACTTAAATGCCGGCAAGTCATTTACCTTGGGGGAATTGCCAATGAGGATGAACTATCTGAACATTTATCATCACGTAAGTCGGTTGAAGACACGCTTAAAACCGGCCAGTTCGCCAAAACGATTCTTCGCTCCGGAATCATAGTCGGGTCGGGAAGTGCGTCATTTGAGATCATCCGCGACCTGGTTGAAAAACTACCTGTGATGGTTGCACCCAGATGGATCAATACTTTATGTCAACCCATCGCAGTTAAAAATGTAATCCAATACCTGACAGGTGTCCTCGGAAACCCTGAAACTTATGATAAGACTTTTGATATTGGAGGGCCGGATGTAATGTCTTACAAGCAAATGATGTTTGATTTTGCGTCGGTTAGGAATTTTAGGCGGTTTATCTATACGGTTCCCGTAATGACACCCCGGCTTTCATCCTATTGGCTGTATTTTATTACAGCAACAAATTACACCCTGGCAGTTAACCTCGTTAAAAGCATGAAAATTGAGGTCGTATGCAAAGAGGAAAAGCTTCAACAAATGCTCAAGCTGGATTTGATCAACTACAAAGATGCTGTGCGCAGGGCTTTTGGAAGGATCGAACAAAACATGGTGGTTTCAAGTTGGATTGATGCTGCATCTTCGAGTGGTGCTAAACCTGATTTAACACCCTATGTTAAAGTGCCTGAGCATGGTTGTTTTGTAGATCGGACTAAAATGCCCTTAAGGGGTTCGCAGGAAAAAGCTTTAAAAAAGATTTGGTCTATTGGTGGGGAAAATGGTTGGTATTATGCAAATGCACTTTGGATGTTCAGGGGCTTTCTCGATAAGTTGGCTGGTGGGGTAGGACTCAGACGTGGGCGAAAAAATCAAACTGAGATTCACCCCGGAGATGCCTTGGACTTTTGGAGGGTATTGGTTGCAGATAAAGATAACCAACGTCTTTTACTTTTTGCAGAAATGAAGCTGCCGGGCGAAGCATGGCTTGAGTTCAGGATTGATGATTCCCAGGGAGGGCCAACACTTATACAAACGGCAACTTTCAGGCCCAGGGGTTTATCGGGCAGGCTGTATTGGTACCTTGTTAGCCCTTTGCACCTGTTTGTTTTTAATGGTACGGCAAAGGCAATAACGAGTGCATAAATTCCTTGTTATCTGCTGGATTTCTTTCATCGAAGTATGCTAATTCAACGAATAATTATTTGTCTAATCCGTTCAATTCGATGATGGATTTGTTTAGTGAAATGTAGGGTTTGTGATTTTTTTCTCTTACTGTTGTAAAAAACAGTAGAAATACAGAAAATTAAAAATGCAATTAACCTCCAAAATATCAAAAAGAAATTTTAAATCCCTGTTGTGGCATGCAGGATTTTTAGCTTTTGCCCAGGTGTTTATGGATGTAGATACGATTATTCCGGCAATGATGGTTGATGCCGGAGGTAGTGCCATTCAAATTGGAATACTAACATCGATCATGCTGGGGGGAGCCAGTTTTACACAACTTGTTTATGCCCCTTTTATCAGTAATTATCATTTCAAGAAAAAGTTTTTATTGCTTGGGATTAACTCAAGGGTTTTCTCGCTGCTCGGCCTGGGACTTATGCTTTATTTTTCGAACCTTATCAGCGAATCCAACATTATTTGGCTGATTTTCGTCCTGATCGCAATTTTCTCGTTTGGCGGGGCTTTTGCCAATGTGAGCTACACTGATATTTTAGGAAAATCGGTGTTGCAAAGTTCGCGCAAATCTTTTTTCTCAATACGCCAGGTTATTACTGGAATTATTTTATTTATAGCAGCACTTCTGGCCAAAAAAGTTTTAGGATTGTCCGAATATCCAAGCAATTACGCTTACATGTTTTTAATTGCTTTTGCCGCTTTGTTTATTGCTTCGTTTGGCTTTTGGAACATCAAAGAAGTCACCCCATCGCGTATGGCAGTGAAAAGCCCGGGGCATTTTTTCAGATTGGTTAAAAATGAACTGCAGCAAAATAAAAAACTAAAATATTTTCTTGGTTTCATCAATACCTTAGGGATTAGTATTGCCCTTCTTCCTTTTGTGATTTTGTATGCAAAAGAATTTTATACCGAAAGTGCCGACACTGGTCAATTCCTGCTTTATAAGATTGTTGGAAGCGTACTTACCGGTTTTGTTTTGTTCTTTCTTGCGGGAAGGTACAAATACCGATACCTGCTTTATGGCGGCGCAATCCTTGCTTTTGTCCTGCCCTTAATTATCATGCTTTCACCTAATATGCCCCCCTTTGTCCTGTTATTTTTTATCGGAGGTATCATTTTTACAGCTTACAATATTTCGATGAATGGTGTATTGTTGGAAATGTCGGGAACCGAAAATCGGGCTTTATACACGGGTATAGCCGGTGCAGGAAATATCATTCCTGCGTTATTTCC
>CAZBDF010000586.1:0-2730 GCA_964490385.1 uncultured Lentimicrobiaceae bacterium
ATGCCAAAGGCCAAGTTCTGGCCCAAGCCAGTCCGGGAAATGAAGAGATTATCACAAGTCAAATTTCTTACAATGAAATGAAAACTTTTAGGGAACAATTTACAATAGGGCTTGATTGGGATCAATTTGAGATTTCATAGTTCTTCACTCCTTTGAGCCTGAATTTCTGTCTAGTTAGTGCGTGTCCATAAAGTTGGTGTTTTGAGATATCCATAGCCCCGGGTTTCAACCCGGGGATTGAATTGGAAGGATAAAAAAGCCCCTCCTTTTCGCTATCAATGCCTTCGGCATTGATAGCGAAAAGGAGGGGGAGGCTCTGATAATTTTATTAATCCCCGGGTTATGCCATAGGCATCCATTAGGAAAGCCCGGGGCTAGTGAAAAATACCGACTTTATGGACAGGCTCTAATTACTTCGGTCTTCTGACTTCCGACTTCAAACCACCACTTATTTATATTATTGAATTTCATTCTAAACCCTCAAGCTATGTATTTTCAATGTATAGTGGTTTATTTTTCCAATAAATTTAGTGAACCTTTTTTAAGCAGCGTGTACTAATGGTATATTCTAAATCAATGCACCATGAACATACGTTTGCAACAAAGGATTTTAGGTGGCTTAATCTTCATTATTGCATTAATTGCATATTTACTAACTCTTGAACCAACAGCTAGTTTTTGGGATTGTAGCGAGTTTATTGCATGCGCTTACAAGTTAGAAGTTGGCCATGCTCCCGGAGCCCCGGTATATATGCTCTTAGGCCGGCTGTTCAGCTTGCTGGCAGCTGGCAACACCGAAAATGTTGCCATGGCCATCAATGCATTATCGGCAGTTGTAAGCGCATTGACGGTGATGTTTCTCTTCCACATCATTTATTGGTTTGTGTGCAAGCTACTGCAAAAAACAAAGCAATTCACTACCACTGATAAGGCACATTTTATTGCTGCATTTGCTTCGATAGCTGGCGCCTTGTCCTATGCATTTAGCGACAGTTTTTGGTTTTCAGCCGTAGAGGCCGAGGTATATGCCACATCTTCGATGTTTTCGGCATTGGTGGTTTGGTGTATCATTAAATATGAGCAAGAACCCAAAGGTTGGCCGGAGAACAGATGGCTTGTACTGATATTTTTTTTACTGGGATTGTCGGTGGGCATTCATTTGCTAAATTTATTGGCACTGCCTGCAATGGCATTGGTAATTTACTTTAAGCATTACGAGCATACGCCTAAAAAACTATTTTTAACCATTGGGATGTCGGTGATGCTCATCGTGTTGTTTGTTTACGGAATTATTCCGGGTGTGGTAAAGACCGCTGCTTTTTCTGACCTGTTGTTTGTAAACTCTTTTAAGATGCCGGTTTACTCGGGGGCAATTGTTTTTGTTTTTCTATTGGCCTTAGGAATCCTTTTGTTGATGCGTCATTTCAGGAAAAAGAAAAGATTTATTCTTCGCTTCGCCCTCCTGTTGTTTTCGTTTTGGCTGATTGGTTATTCATCATTCACCATTTTGGTTATTCGTTCAGCCAACAATCCCTTTGTTGATATCAATAATGTAGAGAATGTTTTTGGCCTGGTTGATTATTTAAACCGTGAACAGTACGGGCAACGGCCTTTGATTTATGGTAATAATTTCAATTCACCCATCGTCAATTCCAAAAAACGGACTACCTACAAATTGCATAATGGCACTTATTTTAAAGATGAATTAAATCCAAAATATGAGTATGACAAAAATACACTAAGCCTTTTCCCACGTATGGCAAGTATGGAGGCACGCCATGTGGATGCATACAAACAGTGGTGTGATATTAAAGGGCGCAGGGTTGAAATATCAGATGCCAACGGAAATACAAAAACCATCAGCGTTCCCACATTTGCCGATAACTTCAGGTTTTTCTTGAAATACCAGGTGGGCCATATGTACCTGCGATACTTTATGTGGAACTTTGCAGGCAAACAAAACGATACCCAAAGCTATGGGGGCAGGTTTTTTGGCAATTGGATTTCGGGCATTCCCTTCATCGATAACTGGCGGCTGGGCAATCACAGCCAGGCACCTGATTTATACAAAAATCAGAAATCACAAAACAAGTATTACCTCATCCCACTGCTCGTAGGTATATTGGGCATTGTTTTTCAATTGAAAAATGACAGCCGTAATTTTTGGGTAGCATTTACCCTGTTCTTGCTTACGGGCCCGGCCATCCTGGTTTACCTCAACGAAGTTCCAATCACCCCCCGAGAAAGGGATTATGTGCACGTTGGGTCGTTTATGGTTTTTGCTTTATGGATAGGTTTGGGGGTAGCAGCTATTCTATTTAAATTGATGAAAAATCTTAAAAGTCCATTTGTAAGATGGACTTTTGCTGTGTTGCTAATTGCTTTGGTCCCGGGATTAATGCTGAGTGAAAACTGGGCCGATCACGATAGGTCAGACAGGTATGCTGCCCGGGATTTTGGAAAAAACATGCTGAGTTCGTGCGCGCAAAATGCCATCCTTTTTACCACTGCCGACAACGACACTTACCCAATTTGGTACTTGCAGCAGGTCGAAAATTTTAGGCCCGATGTACGCCAGGTGCTCACTACTTTTTTGCCTATCGGTTGGTATGGCAATCAAATGAATTACAAGCACCAGGGAAGTGGTGCTGTGCCCATTTCGTTTAAGGATGAGGAACTGTTGATGAAAACAAACCAGTATTTCCCTGTCATGCAACGGATCGACAGCTC
>CAZBDF010000587.1:0-2722 GCA_964490385.1 uncultured Lentimicrobiaceae bacterium
TGGAAGTAGCACCCAAGGGCAACGATAGCGGTGGAATTTACGAATCATACGGCAGAGGCTGGCTCTACCAAATCCCCGACGACAAGGAACACATCCTGAAAGAAGGTGAGTGGAATGAGTTGATTGTAAAAGTTGAAGGTGACCGGGTAATTACCTGGCTGAACAACGAAATGATGACTGATTTAACAGATGAAAAAATTGGAGAAGCGGTAGGAAAAATTGCACTTCAGATACACGATGGCGGTGGGGTGAAAGTAAAATGGCGGAATATTTTTATTCGTGAAATTTAGCCATGAATATTGATAGCAAAATCATAAATAGCCTCGTCTTTCACAGGCTGTGTGAAAAAGCAAATTTTGACTTGCCCTGGCATTTATGCCAGGGACTGAAATGATGTAGTATATTTGGGCTTTTCCCAAAGGGATTCCGTTGGAAAGCCCAAATAATCAAGGTTTGGGCTAAAGCCCATTAAAATCAATAGGCCTTTAATCTCCGGGCTAAAGCCCGGAGTTAGTCAGGCTTCGGATTGTTTTCACACAGTCTGTTTTGCCATTGGCATCCCTGTGGGAAGGACGGGATCTATGATTGTTACCACTTAATCGAAAAATTAGAAAACGATGAAATATTCCAAAAACCAGCTATTCTGGCTGGTAGTGCTCAGGGTGCTAATAGGCTGGCATTTCCTGTATGAAGGACTTGCTAAATTGACCAACCCAAATTGGTCCAGTGTGGGTTACCTTCTTGATTCCGGTGGTTTTATGAAAGACTTTTTCTTCAATCTGGCATCCAATCCTAAAACCCTCGAAATAGTAGATTTCTTCAACATTTGGGGATTAATTGCCATCGGGCTGGGACTCATCCTGGGAATGTTTTGCAGGGTAGCCACCTGGTCGGGAATAATATTAATGGTAATGTACTATTTATCACATCCACCATTTGTAGGAATAAAATATTCGATGCCCACCGAGGGAAGCTATTTGGTAGTAAATAAAATATTGATCGAATTGTCAGCATTGATCGTTTTACTGGTTTTTCCGACAAGTAAAAGAATTGGTATTGACAGATTAATTTTTAGAAAAAAGAAAAACTAAGCATGGAAGAAAATAATAAACCAGGGAGAAGAGACACCCTCAAAGCATTGGCAACAGTGCCGGTAGTAGGAGCCCTCGCTTATAGTTGGTACCGAAAAAATAAATATGACGACCTGTTGAAAAAAGCCATCCGGGAGGAAGTGAAACTTGATGAATCAAATCCGCTATTAACACGATCGGCTTCTAATGGAAAGTTAATCAGGCTGGGGATTATCGGCACCGGAGGGAGAGGGACTTATCTGTTAAGGTCGGCTGGTTTTGTGCATCCCAAAACAATTGATGCGTGGATTGAAGCGGCATCAGAAAATAGTGCCGATAAGCGGTACAAGGAATTTTTGGAACAGGAAGACCTGAACATTGAGGTGAATGGAATCTGTGACATTTATGACATCAATGCCAAAAAAGCACAGGAAGTTTGTGCCAATACAAAGCGTACCGGATCAAGTGGTGAATTGACTTCCGAACCTAAAAGATATAATACTTATCAGGAATTACTAGCTGCTGACGACATCGATGCTGTTATCATTGCCACACCCGACCATTGGCATGGAACCATTACAATAGCTGCAGCCAACGCAGGCAAGCACGTTTATTGCGAAAAGCCAATGACCTGGACTGTTCCGGAAACCTACGAAGTAGTTAAGACTGTAAAAAAAAAAAACATTGTATTCCAGTTGGGCCATCAAAACCGGCAGACCGAGAGCCACTTTAAGGCCAAAGAAGCATATGAAAAAGGAATCCTCGGAAAGGTGAACCTGATAGAAGTTACCACCAACAGGAACAGTCCCGGCGGCGCCTGGGTCTATCATATCGACGAAGAAGCCGGCCCAAATAATATCGACTGGGAACAATTTATCGGCCCGGCGCCTGCACATCCTTTCAGCCTCGAACGTTTTTTCAGATGGAGGTGCTGGTGGGATTACAGCACCGGATTATCCGGCGACCTGTTTACCCATGAGTATGACGCCATGAACCAAATACTCGGATTAGGGATCCCTCATTCTGCAGTTTCTTCAGGTGGAATCTATTTTTTCAAGGATGGCAGAACAGTTCCTGATGTTCTTCAACAGGCTTTTGAGTTTCCTGACAAAGACCTGACCATGATTTACAGCGCATCTTTAGCCAGCAATATGCATCGGGGAAAAAGGATTATGGGACATGATGCCTATATGGAAGTTGGTGGTAATTTGCAAATCTACGCCGACAGTGGATCAACAAAATACAAGGAGAAAATACAGGATCATCTTATTGATCCGAAAATCCCCATTTACTCTTTCACCCCGGGAATGAAACAGGTTGACGCCATAACCTCGCCAACTGAGCAATATTTTGCAGGCAGGGGATTGCTTTACACCTATCGTGGCGGAAAAAGGGTTGACACTTCGCATCTGCATATTAAAGACTGGCTGGATTGCATCCGCACGGGAGAGCAGCCCAGTTGCAATGTTGATGTTGGATTTGAAGAAGCCATGACAGCCCATATGGGCACTATCGCTTACCGGGAAAACAGAAAGGTGTATTGGGATCAGGACAAACAGGAAATTGTTTAGGGTTTATGAGTAAACATTGCTGCAAGGCTAGTGTCATGTCAAACATATTATGACGATTGAAAGTGCTCCGCACGTTTCAAT
>CAZBDF010000588.1:0-2721 GCA_964490385.1 uncultured Lentimicrobiaceae bacterium
GAGGCACGAGGGGATGGCTGCCCTAGCCGATTATCACTGCTGGTTTTCAAGGTTTCCATCCTTCCCTGCTGCTGCGGTCAGGGCTTTAAACACTATCCTGAGCAACTATTTAGAAATAACCACTTTTCGTGTGGATGTCAATTTGCCAGCAGTAAGCTTCAACAAATACAATCCCGGCGTCACATTCTTCACTTTAATTGAAGCTGAAGATTTGGAATTGGACGATAACTCCATAAACTTCACCCTTTGCCCGCTTTGATTTATCAATTCAATAAAACAACTTTCAGCCTGCCATGCAGGGTTTATTTCGATGTTGATTTGATGGGTTGCGGGATTTGGGAAACAGTGAATAACTATATTTTCATTACCTGTGTTCTGTTCTTCGATGCCAGTGGCTTCAGTATAATAAAACTCCATATCGAGACCATCGTTACTAAAAATATGCTCACCGTGCATGAAAATTGTAAGCCAATCGGCATAAGGGCTCTCCAACCAGCTATTGCCATCCCATTGATAAGCCTGGGCATGTGCCAGCCCTGATGAGAAATCGACAATGACTTTTGTGTAGTTAAGCCATTCATCATTTTCCCAAATCTGAAATGTACTTTCGGTCAAACTGTTTTCCGAATCGAAGATTCGTGTGTAGTACTTATCATTTTCCAGTACCCCGGCATACCTTTCCTGTCTAAAATCTGTTAGCCATAAACCATCTTCATTAAAGGTGCGCATTGATAATGAATGGTCATACCATACCTCATTTGATGCATCCCAATGTTGCACTAGCTGGGAATCAAGGTTTCCATACTCATCAGCAGTATATAGATTTTGAAAGGCATACATCCAAAAAGTAAAAAGCAATTGTTCAGCCAAAACAGAGGTAAGTATCCCGTTTGAGTCATAGGTATATGAAGCAATATAGTAATCGAGCCATGCACCATCATCCCAGTTTTGTTGTATTTCAGTTTCCAGCTTATTCAGTTCATTAAAAGTGTTAGTTGTTAAAAACTTATTTTGCCAATCTATTCCATTCCAGAGTTGTGATTTAAAGGTCAGTTGGTTTCCAGAATTGTCGTAGGTATATGTGTACAGGTTAGCGTTTATCAATTCACCAGACTCATACTGCTCAATTAACTCTGTCAATTGGTTTCCCTGCAAATCATAGCTTGAGGTGAATATATAGACTGTTTTCCATGCTCCATCACCCCAACTTTGGA
The DNA here is from genome assembly GCA_964490385.1 of uncultured Lentimicrobiaceae bacterium. Lineage (GTDB taxonomy): Bacteria > Bacteroidota > Bacteroidia > Bacteroidales > 4484-276 > 4484-276. Next base: position 1,215 of record CAZBDF010000588.1, read on the forward strand.
GTGTTTCAGTAATCTGGTTGTCATTTTCGTCATAAACATATAATGCCAGATACTTATTCATCCATGTGCCCGATTGCAAAGACCTCCAGAGTTCAGAAATCAAATTTCCATTTGTACCGTATGAATATGTTAAAACGTAATCACCCTGACCGACGCAAATTACAACAGAATCCGCCCGAATACCAGCGTTATTAAACTGCATATTAACCGGAGAGGATTTCATCTCAAATTTGTGTAAGTCAACATCGGCATGATGGAAATAATCAATATCCGTGACGTTTGGCCATTTTTGATTGAATGTTGAAAAGTCAACAGAACGTTGGGCAGTCAACGACAATGCCATCAGCAAAATTACAAAAGAGATAAGCAGGTTTTTCATTGTTCCAATTTATTTGTTAAACAGAAAGAAAATGAGATTAATGTTTTGTGCTGTAAAGATAAGGACTTAATGGCGCAATTAAATAACAATCGATATTTTTACCTTGATATAATCACCTTTTGTATGGAGCTTGATTTGCCTGTTGTAAACTTCAACAAATACAATCCCGGCGGCACATCTTCCACATTTATTGATGCTGACGCCGATTTGGAATTTGACGATAACTTCAAATACTTCACCCTTTGCCCACTTTGGTTGAACAATTCGATTAGACAACTTTCAGTTTGCCACGCAGGGTTTATATCGATATTTATTTTGTTACTAACAGGATTGGGATAGGTGTGGATGATTTCGGTTTCTACGGTTGATTTATTTTCTTCGATGCCGGTAACATCGGTATAGAAAAAGTCGAGTGTGATTCCACTTTCAGAGAATAGCCATTCGCCACCCATAAAAATCGTCAATGGTGCTCCGGCAACACTTGCTATCCAATTGCTCCCATCCCAATCAAAGGCATTTGCAATTATATGTCCCGGAAGGAAATCGTAAGTAGCTTTCTTGTTGTTTCCCCACTCATCGTTTGCCCAGCCCTGCCTTGTTTCTTCAAGCAAATTATTATCACTATCGAAAGTGCGTGAACAATAAAAAGCATTCTCCCATGTCTCTTCAATCCATAACTGGCTCGTTTCTGTCAGCCAACGTCCATCATCATCAAAAGTATAAGTTGCCAATGAGTTATTAACCCAAGCCCCGTTTTGATTATCCCAATCTTGCCACAATTGTTCTATAGCATTTCCATTGTTATCGATGATGAAAGTGTACCGCCTTTGGTTTATCCATTCAGTAAAGATCCAAAACATGCTCTGTGTTGATAGCAGGTTACCGCTCGTATCGTAGGTATAAAAATACATCCTATTATCTACCCATGCCCCATTTTCCCAATTGCTAAAAAGAGAAGTCTCTAATTTGTTAAGGGTATTATAGGTATTTGTAATCAGATTATAATTAATCCAGATCCCGTCCTCCCAACTCTGCCATGAGGTTGTTAGCTGATTTCCGTTGTTATCGTAAGTGTAACTATTCATCCAAACATTCACAAATTCACCATCCTCCCAATACTGGTATAAA
>CAZBDF010000589.1:0-2703 GCA_964490385.1 uncultured Lentimicrobiaceae bacterium
ACGCGCAGTGCAAATGACTACTGAATGACGCACGACCACCTTCGCTAAAGCTATGGAGGTGGGTCAAGTGCTATTGACAACTAAATGACGTGCAAAGCACTAATGACAAAATTTGTAATATGGAACACATGACAATTCAAGAAGCACAGCAAATCGTTGACACCTGGATAAATTCAACCGGCATCAGATACTTTAATGAACTGACCAACATGGCCATTCTAACTGAAGAAGTGGGTGAAGTAGCCAGGATTATATCTCGCAGGTATGGCGAACAATCTTTCAAGGAATCTGATAAGGGAAAGGAATTGGCTGATGAATTTGCAGATGTACTATTTGTCCTGATCTGCCTGGCTAACCAAACCGGCGTTGACCTAACTGAAGCCCTGAAAAAAAACCTGGAAAAGAAAACCAAAAGAGATACGGAGAGGCATAGGGGGAATGAGAAGTTGAAATAGACTATTGGTAAAGCCAAGGCATGCCTTGGCTCTATGCTACTAACACAACTGTCCACTCATGTAAAACTTATGTCCGTAGGCGTACAAAGGCTTTTATACGATTGTTTGGTGGTGATAGTAAACTACACTGAAATTGTGAACTTTAAGTATGTTTGCATAATTATTGCTTAAGGCGGAATCGAGAATCCTTATGTGTTTATTTGAAAATAATGTAATTGCTTAGGTGTTGTATTGTTTGCCAAATCCTGATGACCCCATCCCCAACCCTTCCCCTTGAGGGGAAGGGAGACCAGCAGCACAAGCGACTGCTGTAGATTGTGCGGTGGCATTCTCCCCCTCAAGGGGGAGTTAGAGGGGGTCATTGTATTGGTTATTTGATTTGATTTGATAGTAAGCAGTTAAATAATTCCAAAATAGTTAGATAATATGGTTTTAAAATTACTGATCCGAAATGAATGGAAAGAAACCCGCCGGTCGTCGATGTGGGAACAGGCCCTTGGTGTAAAAATCTTTTTGGGTTTTATTGCTTTCATCGTTCTTGCCGAATTGATTGGTGGCAGTATTCTTGTCGCCAGCCAGTTCGATGAAATATTCCCGGATGACGACCCGGTCGAAAAATTCAACTCATTTATTTTATATGGATTCGCCTTGGGGTTTTTATTGCGGTTTTTCCTTCAAAAAGTCCCGGTCCTCACTATTCAGCCTTACCTGCATTTGCCCATCAAAAAATCTACATTGGTTAATTATGTGCTTGGGAAATCGCTGTTGAACTTTTTCAACTTTATCCCCATTTTCATTTTTATACCATTCATCATTTTCCAGATGGCACCCTGGTATTCGGGCTCCCAGATCATAGGGTATATCCTCGCAATATCTTTTACGGTTTTGTCGGTAAATTTCCTGGCCATTTTGTTTAAGCGAAGCCTTTCTGGTAACAACTGGATTTCGGGCATCATCGCTGTAATCCTCATTGGGCTGGGGCTTCTTGATTACTACGGCCTCCTTTCAGTTGGCGATTTTTCTTCAAAATTATTTACAGCTTTATTAAGCCAGGCAATTTGGATTTTAATCCCGCTTTCGGTTTTTGTATTGGCCTATGTGGTAAATTACAAAAGCCTGATTGGGAAACTCTATCCTGAAGAAAACGTAAAATTCAAAAAAGGTTCTAAGAAAAATATTTCGGAAATAAAATACCTTAAAAAATTCGGGACTACCGGTGAAATGATGCTGTTGGAAATCAAGCTCTTTTTGCGCAATAAACGTCCTAAAAGTTCCCTGATGTTTACACCAATGTTTTTACTCTATGGATTTATCTTTTACACCCAGGACATGTATATGAACATGACGGGTATGTTAATTTTTGTTGGCGCGTTTATGACAGCACCGGTCCTGATGATTTACGGCCAGTATGTTTTGAGTTGGGAAAGCTCCTATTTTGATGGCGTATTAACCCATGTGGACGACTTCCATCAGTATTTTATGGCAAAATACTATTTGATGGCAGGAACTACACTGGCAGCATTTATAATCACTATTCCTTATGTTTATTACGGATTTGAAATTTTAATGATCAATACAGCAGCTATGTTGTTCAACATTGGAGTAGGGCCAGTCTTCGTTTTGTTGATGGCATCATTCAATAAAAAAAGGCTGGACCTTTCAAAAGGAGCGGCATTCAATTACCAGGGAATAAGCGCAACACAATTTCTGATGTCCTTCCCGATTATGATTATGCCCTTGTTGATTTACCTTCCATTCTATGCTTTTGGCCAGTCAACAGCAGGTATAATTGCCATTGGCGTGGTTGGAATCATTGCTTTTGCTTTCAACAGAAGTTTAATTAATTTGGCTGTTCGCAGATTTATGGAACGTAGATATGACATTGCGGAAGGGTTCAGGCAGAAGTATTAGGGAGAGAATGATTGAATGATAAAATGATAGAATGATGCAATGATAGAATGATAAAATGTGAGAATGTTGAGCGGAGTAAAATCCTGCCTACGCGGGGATAAAATGATTAAATGATTAAATGAGAGGATGAGGGGATGTAAGGGATGCCCGCCTTGCCGGTGAGGCAGGCAAGCCCTGACCAACTAACCTTCACTTCGTTTCGGTTGGCAGAGAGGGGATGGCGGCCCTGGATGACGAATAGAAAGAAATAACGTATCTATTTAGCTGCTATAGAATTGAAGCAAATCATTTATGTAAATAGGTTCAATTATGTCATTTAGCTTCGCTGTCATTAATT
>CAZBDF010000590.1:0-1260 GCA_964490385.1 uncultured Lentimicrobiaceae bacterium
GATTTCCGCTTAAAACCACCTTTACCCCTGCCCTTTCCCCCTTTAAAATTCGACCCGCCATACCTTGGTTTTTGCTGGTTCATGTCAGGGCCTTTTTCAAAACCTTCGGGAAGGGGTAACTTTTTAACTTCAGTTTCAATCAATTTCTCAATTTTCTTGAAGTTCCAGGTTTCCTTTTCATTTATCAATGTAATAGCAACGCCGGTTTTATCGGCCCTGGCAGTACGGCCAACCCGGTGCACATAATCTTCGGCATCCGATGGAACGTTGTAGTTAATTATCAGGCTGATGTTGTCGATGTCAATTCCGCGCGAAACAATATCGGTGGCAACCAGGATTTGTACCTCACGGTTCTTAAACTCCCTGAGTACCTCTTTTCGTTGATCCTGTTCAAGGTCGGAGTGAATTGCCTTAACATTAAATTTCTGCCTTAACAACTCCCTTTCCAATTCTTTAACCCCTGATTTGGTAGCTGAAAAAATAAGGATTGAAGGCAAATCTTTTCCTTTAAGCAACGATTTTATCAAGGCATTTTTCTGGTTATCGTAAACCAAATATGCGGCTTGCAAAACATTTTCGGCAGGCTTTGAAACAGCAAGGTTGATTTCTTTAGGGTTTCTTAGGATTTTCTTTGCCAAAGACCTGATGTCTGAAGGCATAGTTGCCGAAAACAAAAGGGTTTGCCGTGTCTTAGGCAGGAAACTGATAATTTTCATGATATCCGGGACAAAACCCATATCCAGCATCCGGTCGGCTTCATCGAGGATGAGATATTGCAGATGGCTGAAATCGACATACCCGGAGGCGATGTGGGAGATTAGCCTTCCAGGGGTTGCAACCAGCACCTCTGCACCAGTTTTTATAGCCTTTTTCTCTACTTCAAAATCAGTACCGCTACCTCCACCATAAACTGCTATGGAACTCACTTCCGCAAAGTAGGAAAAGCCCTCCATTTGCTGATCAATTTGTACAGCAAGCTCACGCGTAGGCGCAATGATTAATGCCTTTATAGTGTCAGTACGGTTTTTATCGCTTAAAATTCCATGAAGGAGGGGAAGCACATATGCAGCAGTTTTGCCGGTACCTGTTTGCGCACAGGCAATGAGGTCGGTACCAGAAATAATCTGCGGAATTGCTTGCTCCTGAACAGGTGTAGGGTTTTCGAAACCAATGGCATCAATGCCCTGCATGACATGTTCGTCAAGGTTAAAATCTGAAAATTTCAAAATATTTTATATTGTTTTGGTTGTAAAAATCAAT
>CAZBDF010000590.1:1360-2703 GCA_964490385.1 uncultured Lentimicrobiaceae bacterium
AATCATTCTCGCATTATTAAATGGTCCAGGTTGTCAATCCCTGTTTTGTAAATTCGTAGCGTTTTATTTTTCCACCAAACGATTCAACGGCCTTTATTACTTCATGGCGGGTATTATCGGGACAGTAAAAAAACATAAAACCTCCGCCGCCGGCACCTGAAATTTTTCCTCCGGAAGCTCCTCTTGCCTTTGCAGCATCGTATATTTCATCGATAGCAGGATTGGTAATCCCCGATGCCATTTGCTTCTTGAACTCCCAGCCAAAATCCAGTAGCTCCCCTATTTTCTCCAATTCACCTTTTAAAATAGCTTCCTTCATTAAAACAGCCTGGCGCTTCAATTGGTTCATTGCCTCAATCGTTTTCTGGTTATTGGACCGCACATTTTTGCTTTGCGACTCAATAATTACTGATGACAAGCGGCTGGTTCCGGTATAATATAAAACAAGGTTGTGCGCCAATTCGTTAAGGTATTTTGTCCTTATCCGAAGTGGGTTTACAATCACTTTATCCTCTTTAAAGAACTCCATGAAGTTTACACCGCCAAAGGTTGCTGCATATTGGTCTTGTTTTCCACCGGCCATTTTCAGGTCAACACGCTCGATTTCATAAGCAAGGTGCGCCATATCATACTCACCCAGGGGCAATTTAAGCCACTCGGTAAAAGCACCCAAAACAGCAACAGCAAGCGTAGATGAACTTCCCAGGCCTGAACCGGGAGGAGCGTCAACAAAAGTTGAAAGCTTGAAAGAAAGCGGCTTCTTCACAAAATCTTTGATAACACGGTTATAAATCCCTGTGATAAGATCGAGATTTCCATCCAGGGGAAGTTCTAAGGCACTTTTATATTCAAAGACTTCCTCCTTATCAACAGCATTCAGAATAATTTTATCACCATCTATTGGTTCAATAGTGGCATAGGCATACATGCTGATGGTGGCATTCAGGATAGCTCCTCCAAAAAGATCAGAAAAAGGTGCTACATCTGTTCCTCCACCAGCCAGCCCAAGCCTGAGCGGTGCTTTACTGCGGTATATCATTTTGTGTTCTGTGTTACGAGTCCCGAAAAGTAGAAAATTTTCAATTTTCTACTTTTCGAGGATGCTCGAAAAACAATGAAATCAAAGATTTCTGGTTTTTCGGCATTTCGAGTTTAATTTAAGTTCAGTGTTTGCTGTCCAATTTGTTTTAACATTCAAGGATTCAAGGATTCAAGGATTCAAAGATTCAAGGATTCAAGGATTCAAGGATTGCTCCACTCCATCGCTCCATCACTCCATCTCTCCATACTTTCAAGCATCAAACTAATTCGTCAATAGTGTCAAGCATCCTGTCCCACGAATA
>CAZBDF010000591.1:0-2683 GCA_964490385.1 uncultured Lentimicrobiaceae bacterium
AATTCATTGGCCCATTTGATGTGATTACCCACTTTTTCCTGTAATCCATTTACTCCAAAAGATCTGATTACAAACCACAACTTCAAAGCCCTGAAACGTCGCCCTAATTGAATTCCCCAGTCGCGGTAATTATTAACAGTGCTGCCTTCTTTTGTCTTGAGATATTCGGGCAGGATTTCAAAAGTCTGAATTAGTGCACCCTTGTCTTTCACAAAATAGGCACTGGCATCGAAGTTAGTAAACATCCATTTGTGTGGATTGAAAACAAAGGAATCCACTTGTTCGATGCCTTCAATCATCCAGCGCATTTCTGGCAGGAGTAAGGCAGTTCCGGCCCAGGCTGCATCTACATGTAACCAAAGATTGTATTTTTTGCAGATTTCTCCAATAGGTTTTATTGGATCAATGGCCGTTGAACCTGTTGTGCCGATTGCAGCTACCACTGCTAATGGTTCATATCCATTCTGGACATCTTTGATTACAGCTTTTTCCAGGGCATCCGGAATCATTGCAAACTGGTCATTAACTTTAATTTTCCTTAGATATTCCTTCCCAAAGCCAGCTATCTTCACCGCCCTCTCGATAGATGAGTGGGCTTCGGTGGAACAATAAATGGTGTAAGGTCCACGGTCGTAAAAACCATCTTCATTAATTCCCTGGCCCGAAACTTTCTCACGGGCGGTAAGCAAGGAAACCAGCGTGGCAGTTGATGCAGTATCCTGGATTACACCTTCAAAATTATCCGGAAGCCCGATCATCTTCGCTGTCCAGTTCATTACTTTTTCCTCCAACTCAGTTGCTGCAGGAGAGGTAAGCCAACTCATGCATTGTGCCCCAAGCGTCGAAGTAAGCATTTCGGCGAGGATGGAAGGATAGCTGTTATTGGCCGTAAAATAGGCATGCCAGCCTGTGTGTTGCCAATGGCTCATTCCGGGCAGGATAATGTTGTTGAAGTCGGTCATCAGCTGGTTAAAATGCTCCGGCTGATCTGGAGCTTCATCCGGAAGTTGCTTGAAAATATCGCGTGGTTTAGATTTTGATTTGGGAGGCAATTCATCCACGTGTTCAAAAAAATCAGCCATCCAATCTATCAGGTCGTGGCCATGCTTACGGAATTCGTTGTTTGTCATTTTATTTTTTGTTATGATTTGTTTTTGATCATTTAACTCAAAAAATTCACAAATTTTCAGATTAGACTTTTTAACTGACTAATTGCATACAAAGGCAGATTCGTCATCCACTCCTGTTTCCGATAATCAGACATGGAAATCCGCACAGAGGTTTTAGGATTAAACTTTTCGTGATAAACCTTCAGACTTTTAGCCTGAAGGTTTTCTTCTGCTTTTACTTCAATTGGGATTACTTCGCCCTGATGTTGTACAACGAAATCAACTTCGGCAGTCGATCGTTCAGCCGACCAATAATTGATTGTGTAAATTTCGGAGTTTAACAGTTGTTGCAATACATATTGTTCGGTGAGGGCTCCTTTAAATTCGGTAAAAATGGTGTTCCCTGATAGTAAAGTTCTGGCATCAATATCACCCATTGCCGCCAACAAACCTACATCAACCAAATACAATTTAAATGCACTTGGATCCTGATATGCAATCAATGGAATTCCGGGCTTATTGACCCTGAACACTTTTTGAACCTGGCCACAATCAGTTAGCCACGACAAGGCCAATTCGTAGTCTTTTGCCCTGGCCCCTTTTTTCAATTGGCCGTAAATAAACTTTTTGTTTTCTTTCGCGAGTTGGGCCGGTATCGAGTTCCAAATCATCCTTATCCGTGGTACAATTTCATAGGGTGCATGCTTCGAGAAATCCTGGTCATAAGCACTTAAAATCTGTTTTTGTACCGTCCGCACTTCGGTAAAGTTTTTGCTGTCGCAATATTTTGATACCACTTCGGGCATGCCGCCAACATAGTAGTAATGTTTTAGTAAGTCAATAAACTTTGCTTTGTATGCTGATATCAATTTCCAATCCCTGGTTTGAAGGATGTTAAAGAGCCCTTCCTCTCCGGCTGCTTTCATAAACTCTTCAAATGTCATTGGGTAAAGGGTCATGAAATCAACTTTTCCCACGGGGAAAGAAACATTTGAATGAAGGGCAATCCCCAGAAGCGAACCTGCTGCTATAACATGAAAATCAGGTGCATCTTCCCTGAAATACTTCAACGAGGTGAGCGCTTCGGGTATAGCTTGTATTTCATCAAAAACCAGTAAAGTGTCATTTGGATTAATGCTGATGCCCGATTCAACTTGTAGTGCAATTATTAACCTGTCAATATCAAAGTCATCGGTGAATAAGCTTTTTAACCGGCCACTTTTCTCAAAGTTTATGTAAACCATCTTTTCATATTGGGTGCGCCCGAATTCTTTTAACAACCAGGTTTTGCCAACCTGACGTGCCCCTTTCAAAATCAATGGTTTCCTGTCTTTTTTACCCTTCCATTCAATTAAGTCTTTTAACTTTTCTCTTTTCATATTGAAACTTTTATGATGCGAAGATACACTTTTACAAAGGACATTTTGCGTTTTATAACACTTTTACAAAGGACTTTTTGTGTTCCGCTACACTTTTACGAGGGAGTTGTCTAATAACCTGAGTTCGATATAAGAATTATAATTAAATGATTGAATTTCAATAGCCCCCGTACGGGGGTAGATAATTTGAGGTAG
>CAZBDF010000592.1:0-2680 GCA_964490385.1 uncultured Lentimicrobiaceae bacterium
TGATTGTTATGTAGGGATCAGAATTTTCAAAAAGAAAATCAATGTTATAAGCAGTTCCCCCACCCATATTTTTCAGGTCAACGTAAACCTGGACTGTTTCACCCGGCTCAAGATAACCATTGTTACCATCATCGAAAGTGATGCCCGAAAAATGCAAATCCGGGGCATAAGCTTTCAGGTAAATATGACTTTCATAGGTTTCTGCTTCAGCTTCAATGGCTGTAGAAAAAATTATATTGTGGTTGTTGGGTACTTCGAGCGAAACATCAAAGGCAAAGGCATCTTCAAAAATAATGATCTCACCAGGGTCGAATGATTCCATTGCCTCGGAAGCATCAGTTAAGGTAACATAACTATCATCTGTGGAAATGGTCATTTCAGTAGCATTCACGACTTCTTCGCTGATATTTTGAATTTCCACACTTACAACCACACTCTCTCCATATTCGATAACGTTATCATCCCCGGCAGCTACAGTTACATCCCTGATCACCAAATTATTTACACCGTCAGTAAAGAAAGGCATGGTTTTTATGCTCCACAAGCCATTAACATCCTCAATAAAGAAGTCGATATCAACGGCTTCATAAGGCACTGTTGGTGTTCCATAAAAAAGCCCACTTTCGGTAATTGCCATTTCGGTTTGATTACTTTCAGCGTTAATCTCCGCAAATGTGTTTGGCTGAATATTATAGGTATTTGAAATGTCGAGCAAATTATAGTTAAAACCATCTCCTTGCGAAACTCCTGCATACCAATCATTCCAGGCCGAAAAATCTACATCACCGTAAGAAAACTCAATTTTACCATCGGGATATAAAATGACTGCAAAATTTACAACTTTATTGGTACTGTACTCAAGTGCCTTCCATCGGAAGGTTGCTTTTGTTGCATCACCCTCGTAGAATATCCCACCTCCCCCTACACTTAAAACTTTGCTCATGTATGGGGAAATGTTCATCATATTTTTAAACAAGTTAAACTCATCGGTAAGAAAAGTCCATGGATATTCACCGGGTGCAAACATCAGGTAACCATCGGCATGTGGATAAAATGTTTTGTACTCTTTACCATAGAAAGGGAAATTGAAATCAATTTCTTTGGTTGCATAACCAGACGAGTTATTGGTAAGGCTAAGTTCCCCCGATGTAATATTAGGGAAGGGCGCAGTGGCATATGTTGGAGCATAATCCTGGCGGATTTTCCAACGATAGGGCCCGGTGCCATTTGTACCCAGCAGTTGTTCTTCGTAAGGCCCGTTGATAACAGCAGCCGGCAAATCAACGGTCAGTACCTCGGGAACATCGAAATTTATAGTTGCATCAACAGTTAAAGTTGTTAAATCATTTTCGATTAATGGCACATTGGTTTGCGTGCATGGAATTTCCACAAGGGTACCACCGGTGTAATCCATCACCGACCAGCTATCGATGCTACCTGTGCCGGAGTTACCGGAATCATCTTCATCAACCATCAAAAAGAAAGTAGCATCAGCGCCCGTTTGAACATAAGCCAACAGAGAACTTACATCAAGGCCAAATTCAAGTGTTTTATCAGCATTGGAGCTACCACCCTGCATGTACTTACTTCCACCCTGATAGTTCAGGATTGGAAATTCCATGACAAATTCAGGTTCGGTAGCACCCGGCTGGGATGATATGCCAGCCATTACTTTAATTGTATTCCTGGAAGTATGCGTTAAGGATACTTTGTATGTTAATTGAGGAGCGGGTGTATCTTTCCCATTGATAATACCAACTGATTGGTCCCAAACACCGCCATTAGCCAAAGTACGGCAAAGGGCATTGTAGGTGCAAAATGCAAAACCATCGTTCCCCCAGGTGGTTGCATGGTAGCTATTGGCCAGTTTTACACCACCAATTTCCCAGTCCATAAAATCAACCACACCATCGTTATTAATATCGAGATGGTTTGTGTATTGCCCGTCGTTATTGTAATCCCATACGATGGAATCGTGGTAACCTACGATACACAATGCATGGTTGGCATACGAACCGAATGAAGTAATGATATATTTTCCTGCTTCGGGTGTACCTGAAGGCAAGGTATTATTGACACCACCATACGAAATATAAATGTTTGCCAATCCTCCGGCATCCGATCCATCAAGGTGATCATCAATCCAATGCCTTAGGGTATTTAATCCTTCAACATCCCTTAATGAGATTTTGCTGAAATCCCAAATCCGGTTTTCCAAAGCACGGTAATATTCATCATAACCACTCATCCAACGGGCAGTTCCACCATAGTTGAGAGAGCCGCCATAATCCCCTACGTTGGGTGTACCTGCATGTTTGATAATATTCCAACTATCGAAGTAGGGGTTGGCAGTGCCATTTCCCTGATTGCTCCAGTTAAACACCCAGTGCGTCGGGTACAGGTTTTCATTGGTATTTGCGGCAACATCACGCAAGCGGTCGATCTCGTAAGTAAAGTTATATGCAACTCCACTGGCCTGACCACACTCAAGGTCGCTCTGGTTGAAGATCTCCCTGAAATAGGGTTTTTCGGAATTGTCAACCCTGACAGGGAAATCCCTGTTGCGGTAGCTATCAGGCAATTTGAGTTCAGGTAACGATTCGTGGAATTTCATATCGGCTTTATCGAACAATGGCAGGCCATCAATAAATGTGACTTCTTTGCCATTGATGACTTTTTT
>CAZBDF010000593.1:0-2645 GCA_964490385.1 uncultured Lentimicrobiaceae bacterium
ACATGCCCGAAGGCCAGTTGCTCACATCCAACCTTGTTGCTCCCTGGTGGGGATATACCTTTTCGCTGTGGATTTGCTTACCGAATACATCAAATACCTCTAATTGCATGTTGGTGTAGAGGCCGGTATTTTCCATTTCCAGCAGTATTTCTCCGGTGCCGGATGGATTGGGGCTTGCCTTAATTGGGATGCTTTGCAGCTTTTTATTGTACTCCTCCAGCGTAGGTATTTCACCAATGCTGGTAATTACATCACAGCCGGCGAGGTCTATAATGCCCGACTCAATGGTGTGCCTGCAAAGGCTATCGTAGGTGTAGTTGCCCGGGTACAGGGTATCCGACTCCAGATTCTGGTTTACTTTGCGGAGCAGGATATCACTTGTTGTTTGCACTGATTGAAAAATGTTTGAGGCAAGGACATATTTATTATCATAGGTTTTTTGCAGGTAATTCGCCCCCCCTCCCCATGTATGTTCATTTATAGTACAATTATATACATTGCCAGCTGTATCTATTACTATTTCACCAACTGTATGGTAATCCATAACGTCGTAAACAATGCCGGTTGATACGATATATTTATCGTCTGCAAGATGTTTAGCTTCATAAAGAGCACTTTGAATTACATACGGTCCCAATTGCACATCTTTAATGGTATGATAGCCCAACTGCTCACCTTTATCGTTAAAAAACATAAGCCAGGATTCCATATCCTCCACCCCATTCTCAACAAATCGGTACCTCCCCGTTCCCATAAAAAGTGTATCGTTAATGGCGACAACTGATTCGGCCTTGCCCAATAGCGAATCTGCAATACCAAATTCAACCACCCACTTCTCCCTGAAAAGCTCATCTATCCCGATAAACATGGGCCGGAGAAATACATGAGTGGGGCTGCCATTGGGGTAGGGCGAATAAACATAGCCGGTAATAATATAATGATCTCCACATTTATCCAGGCTGGCACCTGACCTATTTGCAAAAAGCGGGTGATTGTCTTTGGAAGCATAGGATTTTTTCCATTTAATCTCTCCATCTGGTGACATACGAACTAAAAAAAGTTTATCGTGTTGCAGGTAATCTTCGGCTTCAAGTGAAGCCAACCCAAGTATATCACCATTTTCAAGAAACATGGCATCTTTAAACCACCCAAATTCATAATCGTCGAATACCAGTAATCTGCACCACAGTTTTTCACCACAGGCATTAAGTTTGAGTACCAAAGGAAACTCGTGCGGTTGGTTGCGGTCGAGCAACCAACCAAAGACATACATATTTCCCTGTTCATCATATAAGATATCTTGGGTCAAAACCTGATCGGGCAACTTTGTAATTTGTTTGTCCCATAATACTTCACCATTGATATCTGTTTTAATAATCCATCCATGCGTCTTGTTATATCCTTTATTCATGTTAGCACTGATCAGGTAGCCATGATCGTAGTGTTCAATAATTTCACCACTAAAATCACCTCTATTTGGAAAACCAATAATATTTTCCCACCGTTGGGCCTGAGCCGTTGTAACCAGTAGTAGTGTGACGATGATTAAGTTTAGTTTTTTCATAGTTTTTAGTTTTATCTGAGTGTTTTAAAAAGTTGCTACTAACGTTTCGCAAATATGGCTCTCAGCCGGTTTTTTCACGGAACGGAAGGTTTTTGTGTTATGTATGTTTCATTTTCCAATCATTTCTCCAGATGCCCGCAAACCGGCTGTGGGCCATGATTTGCTGTTAGTGGCTGGGTTTATTGATTTTCTATTTCTATATGTCCATTAAACTTCCCATTTATTTCGATACTCTCTGGCCAAGTTTCATCACCAATTCTATAGAATTCAAAGTCAATATTAAAAATACCATTATTCTCATTAATATTTACTATTCCAGAGTCTGCTAAATATTGTATTGCATTTCCGTTGTTCTAGCATTTTTATATGCTGCAATGGTAAAACTATAAGCTGAATCATTGGTGTACGGATAGTTTCGAGTTGAATAATTGTAGACACCAGAAAATCCTAAATCTTCTTCGGGTTTAAAAAGGTCATAATAAATCTTAATTGAGTTATCCTCGTAAACAAGTGAATCGTAACCATCCTTGTCTTTAAATATAGATACTCCTTCACTATAGAAACTCAAATAAAATTCCTTTAATCCGGTAATTGTATAACCATCCAGCAAAACTAGTCTTGAATTATCAATGATTGTTTTGCTTCCATTAATGATAAAATAGTTCTCCTGTGAGTTTTTTTCTTTCTCACAAGAACTAAAAATTAAAGCTATTATCATTAAATAATAAGTTTGTTGAAATATAGCTCTCATAATATTTTGTTTTCATTGTTTATTTTGATTGCAAAGTCTCTGCAAACCTTGCCACTAACGTTTCGCAAATATGGCCTGTGCCGCTCCCGACATTTTCTAAGTTTAGATTATCTTGATAAAATTACACATTTTATTAGTACGATAAATTTCATTGCGGCATTGGCCATGATTTGCTGTTACTGTGTCGTGGTATCATCACACAGTCCAGCGTCGGAGAAGGTTTTGCTTTTTTGTTGGCCGTGCGTCTGATTTGGATTCTTGCCGTGTGTTGGCCATTGCGACAAAAGGCCGAGTTGAGCCTTGTGCGTTGGCCGTGTTTCGGTCGGGTTG
>CAZBDF010000594.1:0-2643 GCA_964490385.1 uncultured Lentimicrobiaceae bacterium
TAATGTGACGATCAGCAGCATACTGAACAACTTCGCGCACTTCATCTTTGGTATAAAACCCGCCATAAGTTGCTTCCTCGCCCGGCTCAGGTGGTGTAACTTCACGCCATGGTGTATCTTCACGGTCAACATGCCATGCAGCGATTTCGGTCAATTTTGGATATTTATCAATTTCGATGCGCCAACCATTGTCATCAGTAAGATGCCAGTGAAATACATTCATTTTGTGCATGGCAATCATATCAATATAGCGAAGGATAAAATCCTTGGGGAAGAAATGCCGCGACACATCAAGATGCATCCCCCGCCAGGCATAACGGGGTTTATCGAAGATTACCACCCTGGGTATTTTCCACTCGGTATTTTCAAGCAATTTATCCCCATAAATTGCCGGGGGCATCAATTGAAAAAGGGTTTGTAGTCCGCGAAACAACCCTGCAGGCCGATAAGCAGAAAGTTCTATTTTTCTTCTTTTCACATTCAACAAATAACCCTCATCGCCCAAAGAATCCGCTTCAGGCAGTAATTCAAAAATTACCCCCTGGTCGTTTCTTCTGTCTTCAATCTTCTTGAATTCAAGATTAAAGCCGCTAACCATGGCAAATTGTTCCTGAAAATATTTCGCGATTTTGTCCTCTTCAGGATTACCTGCTGTATAAATATCTATTGATGATGTAAGGTTAAAATAGCCTCCCCTTTCTTCAATGGAAACCGGTTCAGGAATAATTTCAACAGGTAAGAAAATGGAATCCCGGGTACAAGAACTTGCAACGAGGACGCCAATAGTAAATGCAATCAGAATAAATTTATGTGATCTCATCGATGTATAAAAATTTTAGTTTCGTTCAATTTCAAGATGCAGCCAGTTTTCTAGTGTATCAAGCACAAGCTGTCGTTGCTCATCGGGCAAATTTCGGATGCGTGTGGTGTGCGACCCTCCGGGTTTCACAATTTTTAAGGCATTGGTCTGTCCCGGAACAGGAACAAAAGCCGGAGCTGACCAAGGATCGTATTCCCCATAAATAAAAATCATATTATTCCCATCCTTTTTCAAAAACTTATCTACCCGCTTCATGTATTTCTTTTTGAATTTCAGTTTATGATCCAACTCGTTGAAAAACGAAAATGTCAGATCGTGTACATCGTCAAAGTATTGGCCCATGCCGGTAGTATCGTAATCGTAATATCCAATTTGTGTGAGTGCCTGGTAAAAGAAGGGCCACGACCCGGCAATCCCTTCATCCGAAAAATAATCGAGGGGCGATACTGCCAACAGATGATTTAGTAAAGTGCTGTCGGATGTACTTTCATCAGGAATATTCTTGCAGGGAATAAATCCCCATTGCCAAAATGCAAATGGATATTCGAGCACGATGTATTCAAAAGCTGCCTTGTTGCCTTTTGCCTTTGAAAAATGTTGGCCGGCATCTTCGGCAAGTTTGTTAAAGGCTGGCATCAGTTCATCCTGTTTTTGCAGACAAAGAATCTGAAAATCATGGATTTTCTTTCTACACTCCTCACCATTGATGTTGTTGATGAATGGATTGATCCGTTCATCAGCTATCGAAAAATTTAAAGGGCCAACATAAGGCACGGAAACATCCACGTCATCCGGGAAATAATATTTGTAATACATGGTGGTTTGCCCCCCCTTGCTAATGCCGGTGCTAATGTATTTCCCTGTCAAAACCTGCTTCATCAATTGATTAACATGATGATGGTCGTTGGCCGATTGCTCGATGGTATGGTATTTCCAATCGAGGGGTTCAGGTGTTGACTCAGCAAAATAGCGGTGCTCAACCAAAACCATATTTGCATCCAGGTAAGTACACAGTTCATTCAAATAACGTGGGTTTCCGGCATAGGCCCCAATATAACCTTCGGTAATAAAAACAGTAGGTTTGGTTCTTCCTTTAAAACCTACCCAAACACGTTGGGTAAATGTTGGGCTGTTTTTCTTGTTATGATTGACGGGCTGCTCAACGGTCATCAGATATTTTTCCAAAAAAAAGGTATCGCATTTAATCACCTTCACACTTTTTACCCCATCTAAATTTTCCAATTCACCTTTGATAGAACTTAATGGCTTAGATTGGCCAAATGCCGAAAAAGTGAAAACTCCCGTAAGGAATAGCATCATTAAGACCGAAGCATGTTTCATTTTGTAAAGTGTTAGTCTATTCAATTGAAATTTGAGAGTAAAAGAAGTGAAAAAACTAATGCCTGCAAAATTCTGCGGATAGTTAAGAACAGTTATGGATTGTGGGTGTTTTGATGGATATTAATCGAGCCTAAAAATATCAACGCATTAATAATTTTACAAATTTTATATGTCAATGCATTAACACTTTTCGTTGTCTCCTATTTACGAATTTTAGTTCTCAAGCCTTTTTTTTGTTAGCACTAAGAAGTTCATCTTAGGAAGCCTTGGTATAGAAGATTTCATTTTTAACAGATTCTGCAGCAAATAAATAACAAGCTGTTAAATCTTCTTTTGTAATTGTTGGATATGCTTCCAATAAATCATCAACCGTATCACCAGCTGCAAACTTTTCAAGAATTAAATCTACAGGAATCCTTGAATTGATGATTACTGGTTTCCCAAAAAGTTTATTTGGATTTGATTCGATATGTAATGTCCAG
>CAZBDF010000595.1:0-2639 GCA_964490385.1 uncultured Lentimicrobiaceae bacterium
CAACTCCCCTGCCCTTTCAATCCCTTCAAAATGGAAATTAAGCCGCTTTGGGATATTGATACTTCTAACATTTCCCACACCACATTTTATCTGCACACGGTTCATCTTCATTTTGTCAAAAGCCAAATCAATGCACGCTTTGCAACAGCGGGTGACAATACCATTGCCTTCATTTTCGCAAGTAATCCAATAACCGATTTCGAACTTGCGATTGCCCCGGTCAATGTCTTTAAATCCAATCAATCCAGCTATTTTACCGTGATAGGTAATCGTAAAAACCAATTCACGGGAATAGGATTTCTGAATATCTTCGATAAATGCCAGGGTATTTTTTACCGATTTTGTCACTTTCACAAAAGGAAGCCATTTGCCAAGGAAATCCCTATTGGCATCAATTAGCCTGAATATCTCATCGGCATCATTAAACGCTATTTGCTGAAGGTAAAGTTCCTTATCTACTTTTACGATATCAATCATTTGGATTGTATATTACGAGCATCCACATTCCTGAATCAGCCACAAAGTTATTTATTTGTGGGTTTCAAAAACCTGCACCCCAATTTTTTATTCTTCCTAACAAAGCAAAGACTAAACTCCACAAGATAGTTTTTACTCACGTGCAACCTTGCCTTAGTTTGTGTGTCTTTCATTCAGATATTTAAACTAACTTTGACATTCGATTTATCGAGGATTCAACGTCAAACAAGAATTCCACATTAGCAACCAGTCACACAATATCACTTATGAAAAAACTACTCTTCAGCTTAATCACACTCTTCAGCTTTTTCGGCCTAATGGCAAACGATGGCTTCGAGGTACAATTTACCCGGGAAACTACCAGCATTTCAAAAGTGGAGTTTTCCATTGGGGATTTCAATCTCAGAAACGTAAACATTAATGGAACAGACTTCACTAAAATCTATTTTGATGGCCGGGTGAACACCAAAGAAAAAGGCTTTGCCGAATTACCTTTTGTGAATGCAAACATTCAACTTGGTACTAACAACAATGTCAGCATGAAAATCATCCCGATGGAGTTTACTGATTATCCGCTCGACCACCCGCTATTGCCATCAAGGGGCGTTATTTACCGCGACCAGGATCCTTCAACAATTCCCTACGAAATCGCACCTGAATCCATCACCGATGATTTTTATCCGGCCAACCTGGCCAATATTACTGAGCCTTTCATCATTAAAGATGTGCGGGGACTCACGGTTTACGTTTACCCTTTTCAATATAATGCCGCAAGCCAAACACTCAGGATTTATAAAAACGTGACTGTTAATCTTACCGATAACAATACCGAGCCAATCAATCCCTTGCGTACTACTTCGGGGAAATATTTCAGGGAAATGGAAGGAATGTATGAATCAATTTTTGTGAATTACGATAATCAAATGGACGACCTCAGTATGGCCGAAGCAGGCGATATTTTGGTAATTACCACGGCACGCGACGAAACTGCTATTCAGCCCTACATCGACTGGAAAAGGGAAAAAGGGTTTGATGTGCAGAAAGAAGTAGTCTCCAGCGGAACCAACGTTAAAACGCTCGTTCAGCAAAAATACAATGCCAACAACGACATCCTTTACGTGCAGTTGGTGGGCGACTGGGCGGATATTAAATGCGATATCGGCGCCAGTGCCAATGCCCCCATGGATCCCATGCTTGGTTGTGTTGTAGGTACAGATTATTATCCCGATATTGCTATCGGACGCTTTTCGGCATCTTCGGCTGCACAGCTTACTATCCAAGTGAATAAAACCATCACTTACGAAAAATCAACTTCGGGAAGCTGGTTCAATAAGGCGATTGGGGTTGCCAGCAACCAGGGCCCTGGCGATGACGACGAACTGGACTATGAACAAACTAATGTAATTTACAACAATAAGCTCGCACCCTTTACCTACAACACCCACAGCACAGCTTACGACCCAACGGGAACATCTTCACAGGTTTCAGGCTACATAAACCAGGGCGCAGGTATCATCAACTATTGTGGGCATGGCTCGATGACGTCCTGGGGATCAACGGGTTTTAGCAACTCTAATATCAGCACCCTGAGCAACGGAGACATGCTGCCATTTATCTTTTCGATAGCCTGTGTGAATGGCGCATTCCATTCGGGCGAATGTTTTGCCGAAGCCTGGCTGAAAAAAGAAAATGGAGGTGCTGTAATGACCTTAATGGCCACCATCAACCAACCCTGGGATCCGCCCATGCGTGGCCAGGATTATTTTAATGACCTGTTAACCGGCGGATATAATTATACTTCTAATCCCGGCAACGGCACCAACACCAACGAAGGCCGCTCCATCATCGGGTCAATCGTGGTGAATGGCTTAAATCTCATGTACGCCGAATCGAACAGCAGCAGCGATTTAAATACCATTAAAACATGGACCATTTTTGGAGATGCCGCGCTCCAGGCCAGGACAGATACACCCGGAAATGTGTCGTACTCAAACGATTTTATATTCACAGGTTCGCCATTTCAAACCACGGTAAATATTAATGGCTCACCCTTTGAAGGCGCCCTTGTGGCCCTTTCCCAAAATGGTGTTTATGTTAGTGCATACACTGGTGCAGATGGTAACGTGACCATTCCCAACACATTCACGCCAGGCGATGTAAAG
>CAZBDF010000596.1:0-2637 GCA_964490385.1 uncultured Lentimicrobiaceae bacterium
CAGGCATAAAGGAAATGCAGGTTTACGACAAATATGTTGAGACTATCCTTGAAGCCGACAACATCGAATCGAGATGGAAACTGGCCGAATATTTTTCGACTGTTACCCCTACACAGCGACTGCGTGAAAGATGGGTCGCCTACAAAAATTCGATTGAAAAGGATTATTTGAAATTCAAGGAACTGAAAAATCAGGAATTTGCACTATTAAGTAAAGATTCGCTAACAGAAGATCAGAAGGGTGAGCTTAATAATATTCAATTGAAAAAGGCCGGTTTTGAAGGAAAACTTGTTGATGTTAAGACGGGTAAATGGGCTGTTATGTTTACAGCAGACACTGATCTGGAACAATCGAAATGGGAACAAGGCTTATTGATTAAGGCCGGCATTGAAGATCCAAAAATTTATTTAAAGAACAATCACTACCAAACTGTTTCCAAAACTTTTGCAAGCAAACAGGAGGCATTTGCATATTTACTGTTGCATAAAGCCAAAGTCAGAAGTGATGCCTATGTTGCAAACCTTGAAGATTGGTGCCCCGGGGCTGTTGCAAAGGATGATTATTTTGAATGCAGGTAAAACTAAACCACTATGCATTGGAAACACATAGGTTTTAAGAATTCGAATAAAATTCGATGAAATAAAACATTACCAAGCAACACCTATCAACTAAAACCATTTTACCAGAATGACTAAAAAACAACTCGACGTAAAATTCGTAAGAAAACAGTTCCCGGCCCTTGACCGGAATTTTGTATTTATGGACAATGCCGGAGGGTCGCAAGTTCCAGGAACAGTCATCAAAAGAATAGGTGAATATCTTAGCCACTACAATGTACAATTAGGCGCATCATATGAAGTTTCGGCCCAGGCCACAGAAAATCTGGACAAGGTTATGGTTAAACTGGCAGAGTTAGTCAATGCATCCCGAAAGGAAGAAATCATTGTAGGCCCTTCCTCAACCATACTGCTCAGGATATTGAGTATTTGCCTTGCCCGTAACTGGCAAGCGGGTGATGAAGTAATTATCACAAACTCTGATCATGAAGCGAATGTATCGTGTTGGATGGATTTACAGAAACTTGGGATCAAGGTAAAAACCTGGAAAATAAATCCCGATACTTTTGAATTCGATATGGATGACCTGCAACAATTGCTCACTAAAAAAACAAAACTCGTTGCAATGGTTCATGCTTCCAATATCCTGGGCACCATCAATCCTATTAAAAAAATTGCAGGTATAGTCCATGAATCCGGCTCACTGCTTTGCGTTGATGGTGTGGCTTATGCCCCTCACCGGGTGGTTGACGTGCAAGAATTCGATGTGGATTTTTACGTATATAGCTTCTACAAAACCTTTGGCCCGCACCTGGCAGTAATGTATGGCAAATATGAAATCCTAAAAGAACTGGATGGCTTGAACCATTATTTTATTGGGAAAGATGAGACGCCATATAAATTTCAACCGGGTAATTTCAATTACGAACTAAGCTATGGACTGAACGGCATTTTCGATTACTTTGATACTTTCCATAAATTCCACTTCAACGAAGAAAAAGATAATCTGAACCGTGAGAAATTGATCAGCAACTTCCAGCTTATTGCTGCCCACGAAGAAAAACTGAGCATGAAATTACTGGACTATTTGAACAATATAAAAGATGTGAAGATAATCGGAATGCAGGATGCTGACCATGATAACAGAGTTTCGACAGTATCGTTTGTTCACGACAAATTCCTTAGTTCGGAAGTTGTAAGCAAAATTGACAAATTCAACATCGGTATCCGCTACGGAGATTTTTATGCAAAAAAGATTATCAATGATCTTGGCCTTATCGCAAAGGATGGAGTGATTAGGGTAAGCATGGTGCATTACAACACCCTCGGGGAAGTTGACAGGTTGATAGGGGCATTTGAAGAGGCTTTCGCAAAGAGCTAAATGGGGCAGAGAGCTTAGGGCAAAGAGTATGAGGCAGCCCCCTTAAACCGACGGCAAGTTTGAAGTTTTTCGAGCAGTATTTCATTTACTTTTACTTGTTAACTTTTGCAGTAATTATTTCTGCGTAAATCAAACTTCAAACGGCGAGCGAAGAAACCAAAAAGATGACAAGATAGAAAATACAGGCCTTGTGTGTCTATTTTTTTGCCTACCTTTGAGAAAGTGAAAATGATCCTGTGAGCATTCACAAATGAGATAATCGAAAACCTATAAGAAATCTATTGACTAACAATAACACCAACGATCATGTCAGACGCACTCATAACTGTTAAAACATATTATTACGACCACGAAACCCTCTTGCTGGAGCCTATGTTGAAATCGGCTGGTATTGATTATTTTTTAAAGGACCACCGGACCATTACTGTCGATCCGTTTTTATCTAATGCCATTGGAGGTATAAAACTCCAGGTTAGGCAAGAGGACGTTGACAGGACCCGTGAATTACTCCTTGAAATTGAAAAGCATAAACAAGCCACTGAACAAGAGCAAACCATTATCATTGATGATATCGAGTTTGAAAAAACGTTTGGAGAGTGCCCAAAATGTGATTCTGATGAAATTTATATGGAGAAACTAAGCGGAATAAAATCCTTTACAGGGATGTTTTCGAAAAATAGGTTTTACTGCAAAGCCTGC
>CAZBDF010000597.1:0-2635 GCA_964490385.1 uncultured Lentimicrobiaceae bacterium
AAGCACAAAGTCACTAAATTCCACTAAAAGTAATGCCTTGATATTCAACTTCGTGTCCCGCACGTGCGGGATTGTGTTCCTGCCTGACGGCAGGCAGGTTAGTGTTTTTGTGGCATTTTATAGCTGGTTAGGCTTTTTAGACAGGACTCATTTGTTAAAGCGAAAACCTTTTTCCAATTAATGACATCTGCCAGCTGGCGGATAAATGACACAATTGAAATTATTTAAAGGAAAGATTCACTTCATTTCTTTACCAGCTAAATAGATAATTTTGAAACAGCTAAAAATAATGCGTTTGCATTTGTACCAGAAATTATACTTTTGCAGGCATCACCCAACAATACAAGTAATTTTGGAAGTAGATATTTTTATTCCCTGTTTTATCGATCAGGTTTATCCTGAAACCGGTTTCAATATGGTTAAAATACTTGAGAAACTTGGTGTTAAAGTGCACTACAATTCCAACCAGACCTGTTGTGGCCAGATGGCATTCAACAGTGGTTATTGGGACAATGCCAAAGAACTAGGGGTTAAATTTATCAAGGATTTCTCCAATAAACGCCCGGTTGTTGCCCCATCGGCATCATGCCCGGGATTTGTAAAAAACTATTACCAGAAACTTTTCTATAATTCGCCCTGGCACCTGGAGTACAACGAACTGAAAAACAATATTTACGAGATTACTGATTTTTTGGTGAATGTATTAAAGGTGGAAGATGTGGGGGCAAGTTTTGAAGCAAAAATTACCTATCACGATTCGTGTGCTGCTTTGCGCGAATACCGGTTGAATGATGAGCCCAGGAAACTGCTAAGACATGTGAAAGGGCTTGAGCTGGTTGAGATGAACGACAAGGAAGTTTGCTGCGGTTTTGGTGGTACTTTTGCTGTTAAGCACGAAGCCATTTCTACGGCCATGGCCGGGCAAAAACTGAACAATGCCCTGGCAACAGGTGCTGAATATATCGTTTCTACTGATGCTTCGTGCCTGATGCAAATGCAGGGGATTATCGATAAGCAAGGATTGGATATTAAAACCATGCATATTGTTGATTTGCTGGCAAAGGGGATCGGGTAAAGCGTTTGGTGTGCCGAAGCAAAGCTTCGAGCATGCACGACCGGAGGTCGGCATTTAGCGTTGGGCGTTTCGGGTTTAGCGTTGTATGGACAGTTATTTTCCCGGAGCCATTTTTTTTCAGGGTCCGAACGTTTCGACAGGCATCTGGATAAGTTAAGAAGAAAACACATTACAATAACTTCTCCCATAAGGATGCCCGCTTCGCGAGGCGAGCCTCTGGCATGAAAACGAAATTTAGACAACTTCTCAGTAACAAGTAAAAAGTTTTCTTTGTTTATTCTTCGGATGTTGAGTAATTTTGCTACTCGAAATAGTGATCATTTTCTTTAATTAAAAATCAAGAACTGACGCGTATTGAATAGCTGTACCCGAAACTCCCTGCAAAAATTTTCCCATTTCATTTTATTTTAGCGGATTTTTTCGCCAGCTACTGTTTCGTCATTTGGTTAGCAGAATTGTTAACTATTTCAAGGTATTATTTGAAGGATTTGTTGATTGCATTATGTGACTGACGTGGCGAAGCTGTGTTTGGGAGTGAAAAGTGAATAGTGAAGGGTGGGTAGAGAAATAATTGTGAATTATTAAATGATTATTAGACTGGATATTTGGAAATAAGACACTTCTATTAATTCATTAAAATAATATCATCATGGATCACAAAGATTTGGAAGTTTGGAAAAACGCAATTGACTTCGCAGTTGACATTTACAAAATTGTAGATAAGTTCCCAAAAAACGAAGAATTTGGCTTAAAGTCGCAAATGAAGCGTGCATCTGTTTCTGTACCAAGTAATATTGCAGAAGGAGCAGCACGAAAATCTGATAAAGAGTTTATTCAGTTCTTGTACATTTCGTTGGGTTCATTGGCTGAATTAGAAACACAGCTAATTATTTCAGAAAAATTAGGGTTTATTTCTCAAATTGAGATGGAGAAATTCATTGCTAAAATAGCATTTATCAGGAAACCTGCTTTTGGTCTTCTTAAGTATCTCAAGCAGAAATAATCAATTTATCATTCGCAGTGCAAAATAGATTTTCATAGAACACACAATTCACAATTCACTATTTTCTACTCACTACTCACTACTCACTAATCACCAATCACTAATCACCAATCACCAATCACTCTTCACCTGACTAACTACAGTTATGAATTTAAGATCTGATACTAACCAGGAAGCAAATGCCCAAAAGAACTGGCTGGTGATTTACACTACTCCCAGGGCCGAAAAGAAAGTGGCCGAAAGGCTGATAGAGTGTGGTGTGGATACTTACCTGCCTCTTTATAAAACGATCAGGCAATGGAGTGACCGGAAGAAGAAAGTAGAGCTTCCATTGTTTTCGTCCTATGTTTTTGTTTGCATAAGTAAAAAGGAGCGGCTGAAAGTTCTCGAAACAGATGGTGTTGTCAGGTTTCTGTATTTTCTGGGTAAGCCTGCAGTAGTGCGCGAGAAAGAAATTGATGCCATCAAGCTGTTCCTGCACGAAACTGAAGGACTGAAAATTAAGGTCGAGGTAGGGCAGAAGGTAGAAATTGCATCGGGGCCCATGGAAGGGGTTT
>CAZBDF010000598.1:0-2634 GCA_964490385.1 uncultured Lentimicrobiaceae bacterium
TGATCGCTTTTATTCTTTATCGCAACAACAAACAAAAACAAAAAGCAAATAAAGTATTGGAGACTACGCTCAACCATTTAAAGTCCACCCAATCACAACTTATTCAATCCGAAAAAATGGCATCGCTGGGAGAACTCACCGCCGGCATCGCCCACGAAATTCAAAACCCGCTCAACTTCGTCAATAATTTTTCGGAGGTAAATCGCGAGCTGATTGCTGAACTAAAGGAAGAAATTGAAAACGGTAATCTGGAAGAAGTAAAGGCTATTGCAAATGATCTCCATCAAAACGAAGAGAAGATCAGTCACCACGGCAAACGCGCCGACGGTATTGTAAAAGGTATGCTCCAGCATAGTAGAATCGGCTCAGGACAAAAAGAATCCACGGACATCAATGCTCTTGCGGATGAGTATTTGCGACTGGCCTTTCACGGGTTAAAGGCTAAGGACAAATCTTTTAAAGCGGATTTCAAAATGGAGATGGATGATACCTTACCCAAAATCAATATTATTCCGCAGGATATTGGGAGGGTTTTGCTCAACCTGATCAACAATGCGTTTTACGCTGTGGCTGAAAAAAACCGTGTTGCCGGGGATGATGTTGTCGTGGGCGTGGGCGTAGAGACAAGGCATGCCTTGTCTCTACCAGCCACCGCCAAATACAAACCCCTCGTTACCCTCGCTACCAAAAATCATGGAGGTAAAATACAAATCTCTGTAAAAGACAACGGCATGGGTATCCCTGACAAAATAAAAGAAAAAATCTTCCAGCCCTTTTTTACTACAAAACCCACCGGACAAGGGACCGGATTGGGATTGAGTATGAGTTATGATATTGTTACAAAAGGACATGGAGGTGAGCTGAAAGTGGAAACAAAAGAAGGTGAAGGCCTGCCTGCTGGTGAGGCAGGAAGTGAGTTTATTATTCAATTGTTTAAAGATTAACTAGCATATGCTATTTAAAAAAAATTTCATTAAATAAACATAAATGAAAAAGTTTTTCAAATTGAGGTCGAAGTCTTTTTTTGGCATTGTCTTGTTAGTATTTACTTTAAGCTTTTCCGGCTATAGCCAGCAAGACTACCTTTTTGAAAACATAGGATTGGCTGAAGGTTTGTCTAACCCTGATGTTTACTTTATCTTTCAGGATAGCAATGGATTTCTTTGGATATCCACATCAGACGGGCTTAACAGGTACAACGGAAATACGATAACAGTATTTAAAAACGACCCGAATGATTCAACCACCATTGCCAATAACACCTGTTTTGCAATAGTTGAGGACAAAGAAGGATATATCTGGATAGCAATAGCCGGAAATGCCATTGCACGTTTCAATCCAAAAAATGAAAAGTTTGAACGCTATCCAATTGCAACGGGAGGCATTATCAATATTTCAGATTTTTACGCGGCGTTCTGCGACTCAAAAGACAATATCTGGTTTGGTTCTACAAATCATGGAATGCAAAAGCTCAACCGTACAACGAACAAATTTGTGCACATTAAACTCGACACTTTGAATACCAATGCCCAGTGGGGACAAATTTTCGGCATTAATGAATTACCAAATGGTGATATAATAGCCTCTGATTATGGAAGCGGAATAAAAATTTACAACGAAAAACTAAATTCGTTTCAACCTTATTATCTTAAACCAAATTATAGCCCAAATGGAATTCAGCTTATCTACCAGGATGCATCCGGCAATATATGGTTAGGTGGGCTCGACAAGCTTATTAAATATTCCGTTTCGGATTCTACCACCGAAAGTTACGACATTTTCAGCCTGATAAAAAACCCAACCAATTTCGATAATGTCACTGGATTTATTGAAGATAATGAAGGATATTTTTGGGTAGGAGTTTATTCGCAAGGAATTTTCCGTATTAACCAGGAAAATAAAAACATAGAGAAAATTGATTTTGGTTTTTGGGGTTCAGACGTCTCTAAGAGGATTATAATTAATTCAATGTTCAAAGACAAATACGGCGTTATTTGGATTGGGCTTTTGGGTGATGGGCTTACAAAATTTGACCCCCAAAGGAAGCCTTTTAATTATTATAAATTCAAAAATGAGGATGTCGCTGAAGGAGGTGCAACCAATGTGAGTGTAATAGCCGGTCTGCAAAAGGATAGAGAAATATGGCTTGGGACAACATCAAAAGGCTTATATTCATTCAATCTGGAAAGCAAAAAGCTGGAAAAACTTAAAATTAATTTTGACCCGGCTACCATTACTGAAGGCATCATTAATATCCAAAGCCTTGCAGAAGACAATGATGGCAATAAATGGTTTTCATACAACAATTCAGGATTGTATAAGCTTGATAAAAACAATAAACTGAGTAACATTAATCCGGAGCCAAAAAAATTGACATCTGCCTATAATACCTTTTTCATTAAAACAGATTTTTCAGGAAATGTATGGATTGCTTCGACCTATGGTTTTGAAAATTATGACCCCATTCAAAACAAATTTTCGTTATTGCCCACCATTACGACAAAAAAAATAAATACCCATTTACTTCAAAAAATTCATGACATTGTTGATTCGAGGGAACCCATTTCCGCTATTCTGATAGTAGGTGAGTCATCCAGTTTAGAAAAGAAATTTACACTTGACCATGACCAAAAA
>CAZBDF010000599.1:0-2623 GCA_964490385.1 uncultured Lentimicrobiaceae bacterium
AGGGCTTTTGCACTTGGTTTATCGAGGAAGGCATTGACCTTTTCGGCGGAAGCAAATATAGATTTATCGAAAAGCTTATTTGAATAGGCCGAAAAATCACCTTTGTACTTTTTGTTAATTTCGGCCAGCATTTCGGGTTGCTGGTCTGCAGGAATATCTTCGTAATACATTTCGAGCAAAGCACCTAAAAGTTCCCTGTCTAAGGGGCCGTAATAATCTTTGAAATATTCTTTGGCAGCTTCTCTCAGGGATATTATTTGTTCATCAATTGCTTCATCGTCTTTATCTTTTTCACTTAGTAATGATTTTAGTTTCGCAAACTTTCTGGAAAACATCAATATTTCACTTCCGCGAGCAACAGCTTCGTTTAAGTAAATACTCGACAGGTTAAATTCTTTTGAGTCGTTCACTCCTTCTTCCATCAGGGTCAATGCCTGTCCATACTTATCTTTACGATCAGGTTTGGCATTTACCCAATTATTAAATTCACCTTCCTGCTCCTTCTTTTTATCATATACTTTCAGGCGCTTTAAACCTTTGGTTTGGCCGATAAAATATTTCCAATAGTTGGATGTACGTGCGTATTTTGATGAATACTGGATCCTTACTGCACCATCTTGGTCCATGTATTCGCGCATGATTTTTAATTTCTTGTCGCGAATTTTAACCACCGTTGGGTTAGATTCGTCAATGGCCAACTCAACGCCCCAAGAAGAGAGGTAGCGCTGTGTCCCTCCGGGATAACCCATGATCATAGCAAAATCACCATCTTCAACGCCGGCAATAGAAATGGGCAAATAATGCTTCGACTTGTAAGGGATGTTATCTTCAGCAAAATCGGCAGGTTTACCATCAGGAGCTGTATAAACCCTGAAGATAGAAAAATCGCCCGTATGGCGTGGCCACATCCAATTGTCGGTATCGGCACCATATTTACCAATTGAAGAGGGTGGTGCCCCAACCAGACGAACATCTTTAAAGATTTCGTAAACGAAGAGGTAATATTCATTTCCACCAAAAAAGCTTCGTATCGATGCACTGTAATGGTTGTCTTCTTCAGCTTCTTTGCTGATCTCTTTGCCAATTTCCCTGACCTTTGCTGTACGATCTGCCTCAGACATGTCATCGTTTAATTCGGCAAGTACTTTTCCGGTAACATCTTCAATCCTCACAAGAAAGCGGGCCGAGAGGCCATCGTTTTTCAATTCCTCTTTTTTACTCATCGCCCAAAAACCGTCGGTAAGGTAATCGTGCTCGATAGTACTGTGCGACTGGATTGCGCCATAGCCACAGTGATGGTTGGTAAAGATGAGGCCTTCGGGCGAAACAATTTCACCGGTACATCCACCACCAAAAATAATTATCGCATCTTTAAGGCTCGAATTGTTGATGCTGTAAATCTCTTCGGCGGTAAGCTGCAATCCCATTTCTTCCATATCCACATAGTTGAGCCTTTCAACAAACAGTGGCAGCCACATTCCTTCATCAGCTTTTGTCATCGGGCTGAAACCGATTAGTAGCACTAATAGTAATCCAAATAGTTTTCTCATTTTTTGATGTTTAAATAGTTATTAAATAAATTTTTCTCCTTTATCCACTTTAATGTCAGTAACAAACTGCCTGATCTGTTGTTCCTCATCCTTTTTACAAATCAACAGCGTATCGTTGTCCTCAATTACAATATAATCCTTCAAACCCTGAACCACCACAAGTTTATTTTTCGGCATGTTGATAATACAGTTCTCGGTATCGTAAAGCATAATGTCGTCACCTGCTACTGCATTCCCATTTTCATCTTTATTCCTGATTTCATAAAGCGACCCCCAGGTTCCCAAATCGGACCACCCAAAGTCGGCAGAATACACATAAACATTCGTGGCTTTTTCCATTATGCCATAGTCAATGGAAATTTTGTGACAAACGGTATAGGTTTCATCAATAAATTGTTTTTCCTCTGGTGTATTGTATTTTCCAACTCCTTTTGCAAAAAGTTCATCTACCTCATCGAGGTAGGTTTTAAATGCCAGGGAAATGCTTTTGAGTGACCAGATAAATATACCGGCATTCCACAGGAAGTCGCCACTGGCCAGAAATTTATTTGCAATTTCGATATTGGGTTTTTCAGTGAAAGTTTTTACTTTCCTGATTTTTTCATTTTTCTCGTATTTCTGATTTTCATCGTATTGGATATAGCCATAACCCGTATCAGGACGACTTGGTTTTATCCCAAGTGTAATCAGCCAATCATTGTCACAAGCAGCTTCTAGTGCTCCATTGATTACTCTTACAAATTCATCTTCTTTAAGTATCAAATGATCCGAAGGTGCTACAACGATGCAGGCATCTGGATTAAGTGATTTGATTTTGTAATTGGCATATGCGATACAAGGAGCTGTATTGCGCATGGCCGGTTCGAGCAGGATATTATTTTCGGGCAGCTCAGGGAGTTGCTCTTTTACCAGCCCATCATATTGCGCGTTAGTAACAATCAGAATATTTTCGACGGGGCAAAGTTTCCGGAACCGGTTAAAGGTTTGCTGGATGAGGGTTTCCCCAGTACCGAGAATGTCGATAAATTGTTTGGGCCGGTCGGAACGGCTCATGGGCCAGAACCTGGCACCAA
>CAZBDF010000600.1:0-2616 GCA_964490385.1 uncultured Lentimicrobiaceae bacterium
TGAAGATAGCATTGTGATATTTGTCGTGCACCCGATCATTTTATTGTAATCTGTTTATCCCTGAAAAGCTTTATCTTTGCTTTTTATCTGGGAGAACTAAAAATTATCTGGGAGAACTAAAAATGAGAAGAATTTCTGCACTGCTATTAGCATTACTGATATCCACCATTTTATTTACCGAAACCATTAATTATCCTGACAGTTGGGGACAAAATGGAATTTCCCTTAAAACCAACAGCAATAAAAAAGTTGTATTGAATTATTCAATTTCGTCTTTTGGCATTAAGCCGGTGAGTATTGATGGTTTGCAAATGCATGAACTGGTTTTGTCCGATGTATTCCTTCCGAACAATGAGGGGGTTCCTAATTTACCGGGCATCAGCAAATTTATTGCAGTTCCAGAGGGTGCAAAGGCTAAAGTTAAAATGGTAAATTTCAGGACGGAAGTATTTAAGGACATAGATATGGCTCCTGCTCCCCGAATTCCCTGGGATACAGATCCAGGCGAACTCGAGTACATAAAAAACGAAGACATTTATAATACCGATGCCTTTTATCCTTCAGTTCCTGTAGAACTTTCGGAACTCACCGAAATTCGTGGTATTCATGCTGTTGTCCTTGGGATAACACCTTTTCAATACAACCCGGTAAGCCATGAATTGATGGTTTATCGTGACATCGAAATTGAGGTAAGTTTTGAGGGAGGGAGCGATCAATTTGGAGAGGACCGTTTACGCAGCCGTTGGTGGGACCCCATTATCAGGGATATGTTTATTAACCAGGCTTCAGTTCCTGAGATGGATTACAATAATTATTACCCGGTTTCAAAAGAAACGGGTTGCGAATATCTTATCATCACTCCGAACAACCCAGAGTTTGTAAGTTGGGCCGACTCCATTAAGCAGTTCAGGACACTACAGGGAATTATAACTGATGTTATTAAAATTGAAGATGTTGGAGGAAATACAGTTGATGCACTGGAAGCTTTTATAGATAATATTTATTACCATTGGGATATTGTACCTGCTGCTGTTTTGCTTCTTGGAGACTACGGAACGAATGGCGACAATTCCATCATTTCGCCCATTTATGATAACTATTGTGCTTCGGACAATGTCCTGGCTGATGTTACCGGGAATAACCTGCCTGATATAGTTTTTGCCCGGATTACCGCCAACAATGAACAGCAGCTTGAAACAATGATCACCAAATTTCTGGATTACGAAAGAAATCCGCCAACAAGTGAGGATTTCTACAATCACCCTGTAACTGCATTAGGATGGCAAACAGAGAGGTGGTTTCAGATATGTGCTGAAACTTTTAGTGGGTTCTGGAAAAATGAACTTGCTAAAGAGCCTGTTAGGGTAAACGAGGTTTTTGAAGGTAATCCCTCTACCGATCCCTGGTCAACGGCTGGTAATACTACAACTGTACTTAACGTGTTTGGCCCCAACGGACTGGGCTACATACCTGCAAGTCCATCAGAACTGGGAGGTTGGGATGGAGGAAATGCAGATGATATAAATAATGCGATTAATAATGGGGCATTCATGCTATTGCATCGCGATCATGGTGGTGAATATGGCTGGGGTGATCCTGCTTATTCAAACACCGATATTGACAACCTTTCAAATACCGATCTTGCGTTTGTACTTTCTGTAAACTGTTTAACCGGTAAATATAATATTGCAGATGAGTGTTTTGCCGAAAAGTTTCACAGGCACACTTCCGGGAATATTAACTCAGGTGCACTTGGTATAATTGCAGCATCCGAGGTATCTTATTCTTTTGTGAATGATACTTACGTTTGGGGGGTGTTTGATCACCTTTGGCCCGATTTCCTGCCGCAGTTTGGTACTGCCATCGATTATCGTGGCGTTTATCCCGCTTTTGGAAGCGCCGCCGGTAAATATTTCCTGCATAGCTCTTCATGGGTAGGTGGTAACGATGCAAAAAAAACCACCTATAATTTATTTCATCATCATGGTGATGCTTTTTTAAATGTTTATACCGAAGTACCTGAGGAATTAACGGTAATTCACAACAGCGTAATTTTAGAAAATTCTTCAACGTTTACAGTTTTTGCTGATGAAGGAGCCTTAATCGGACTCACTGTGGATGGAGGGATTATTGCAACAGCTGAAGCAACCTTTGATCCGGTTGACATCACAATACCTCCCCAATCAATTGGCAAACAAGTTATCGTTACCACCACAAAACAAAACTTTTTCAGGTACAGCCAGATGGTTGAAGTTATTTCATCTAACCTCGCTTATGTAGCCCGCAAGTCGATTGAATTAAATGATGAAAATGGAAATGGTCAGATTGATTACGGAGAAGACATCTCCATGGATGTTGCCTTGGAAAACATTGGTACTTTACCGGCTTTAAATGTAATAGCAACACTTTCAACAGAAAATCCTTTTGTTTCTCTTACAGATAATACCGAAGTTTTTGGGGATATTTTAGCTGGTGGGGCGATGTCAGTTATGGAAGCTTTTTCATTTTCAGTTGATCAGTTAATTCCTGATCTGGAAAAAATCTATTTCAATATTGAAGCCTCCGATGGAACGGATACCTGGCCAATCCAATGCACATTTATTGCCCATGCACCTG
>CAZBDF010000601.1:0-2605 GCA_964490385.1 uncultured Lentimicrobiaceae bacterium
AAAATTTAATTTTAAACGGTAAAGGCTTGTATTTGCACGCCTATTCTTTAAAATTCATCCATCCTTTTACAAATGAAGAAGTCCACCTGAAAGATGATTTTCCTCAGAGGTTTAAAAAAATATTTAATCAAATAAAAAATTAGCATTCTGCAATCGGATATTGGAATGCGTTACAACTCCGCACACTTGACTCTGACAGAGTCAGAGAAAGAAATAAGCCTCCGCACCATCGATAATCTGGATTAAAGCAAAGAAATTATCACCTAACAACTAAAACACGGGAGTTAAACTTTTCCAACTAATAAAATTGCCGGCAGATGTTTTAAAGTCATTGTCACCCCCGTAAATTACATTTAGGTTTTTTGATTCTTCACCAGTTATTTTTTGCCAATACTTCAAATTTGAAAAATAGCTGTCATGCATCGTCATCCCTGATTTAATTTCAAAAGGAGTGAGGGTATTGGCGGACTCGACGATGAGATCGACTTCCTGTTTCGTTTTGTCTTGCCAAAAGTAAAAACGAGGAACTTGTCCTTTGTGGAGTTTGTTTTTTATAAACTCATTTATAATCAGGTTTTCAAACAGATCACCCTTCGCGTAATAGGTTTTTACCTGTTCGGCATTTTCAATTCCAAGCAATGAACAAACCAAACCGGTATCGTAAAAATATAATTTCGGTGTCTTAATAATTCTTTTGTTAAAATTTTTATGATATGGCTGTAAACGGTAGATGATGTAACTTGCTTCAAGAATAGATAACCATGATTTAGCAGTGTTAGGAGAAATCCCGGCATCGCTTGCAAGCGAATTGAGATTAAGCAATTGCCCTGCCCGTCCTGCACACAACTGAAGAAAACCGGAAAAAACATTCAGGTTTTCTATATTCTTAATTTGTCTGACATCTTTTTCAATATAGGTGCTGATATAAGAAGGATAAAGATAAGCAGGTTCTATATCCTTATCATAAAGCCGGGGATACAGCCCTTTGAAAATCACATCCTCGTATTTCTCGAACACGATGCCCTCTTCTGATAATTCAGATAAACTAAAAGGCAATAGCTTTAAAATTGCAGCCCTGCCTGCTAAGCTCTGAGTGATATTTTGAAGTAATAGAAAGTTTTGTGAGCCGGACAGTACGAAATGGATGTTTTTATTATCATCAACAATCCCCTGGATATACGAAAACAATTCAGGGACTCTTTGCACTTCATCCAGGACAGCGCCCATCGGAAAATTACTCAGGAAACCTCTCGGGTCATTTATAGCATTGTTCCTATAATCAATGTCCTCAAGACTTACATACGGGAGGTCTTTATAGATTGATTTGATCAGTGTTGTTTTTCCACTTTGTCTTGGGCCGGTAATTGTTATTACCGGAAACTTATTCCTTAGGTTTTGTATTACTTTCTCAAGTTCACGTTTTATCATATGACAAAGATAATTAAAATTGGACAAATCTGCAATCAGATTGCGGATTTGTCCAATTATTTGTCTGTATTCAAAATTAACTTCCCTAAATCCTCCAACAGCGATTTCTGGATTGACAGATAAAAAAGGTTTGAAGTAGCATCAAGATCTATCCCTTAATGAAAAAATACCCACCAATACAAGAAATAGAGCCTGGCATTACCAAATACACCAATAGCAAGTTTATAAGAAAAGTTGTTATCCGGTTTGTTGGTTCAACGAAATTTGAGGGTGTTATACAAACAGGGATTTGATGAACTGAATTAAATAGAGCGGTTTTTATTGATGTGATACATTTGTTTTTTATAAATTTGGTTTTTTAAACAAAATTCAAACATGAAGAATAGTAAGTATCAAAATATCTTCAATTATTACAGAGGCCCGAATTTAAATAAGAATTCAGATGATGCAGAAATAGATTATCAAATTGAAGATAATACGACCAAAGCATTAATTAACACACTCGAAAAATCAACAAAAGAAGTTGTTAAAAAATTTCTACTTAAATTAGGTATTTCAACCGATAAACAAACAATATACGAACTTCAACCTAAATTGGCTTATAGCCAACCAGATGCTGTTATTTCGATTGGAAATAAAAATATCTATATTGAAAGTAAGGTAGCTGCCAAAGTAGATATTGAGCAAATAGAAAACCATATTAAGGGGTTTGAAAACCAAGATGATATTGTTCTTGTTATTACACTTAAAAAAGAAGATAAAAATTGTTTATTGCAATTTAACATTGATAAGGAAAAAGTAAAATTTCTTACCTGGAACGATATATGGAAATGTTTTAGTAAAAGAGTGATTGATGATAAAGTAAGTGAATTTTTAGTTAATGAATTTTTAAACTATTTAGAAGATAACAACATGACAGAATTTAATATTTGGAAGCAAAAAGACTTTACTGCTTTTCTATTTGTCGAAGAAGATAAAGATAAAGAACGAAGAAGAAATATTAAACGAAAGTTTTCTTCATTTATGGAAAAAATTCATGCTCAGATTTTAAAAGAGGGACTTTATGGAAATACAAAAATCAATATGCAAACCAAGATAGAGGAAGATACTTACTATATCTGGGGGAATTTTGTTGAAAAGAAAATTAAAAACAGCATTAATATTGCTCATTTTTTAT
>CAZBDF010000602.1:0-2604 GCA_964490385.1 uncultured Lentimicrobiaceae bacterium
TTAAAAATCAGTATTTTGTATTACAGAAGATTTCTCTTTGTGAAAGGAAATAACAAATTTGATAGATCGAACAGCTCTGAGAGAAGATAAGAACTTCAATATTTAAAGTATCGAATTCAACATGGATGTGATTTTCGCCCGCAAGCCCACCACATTTTTCACAGCTTTACTATTTTCCAAAAATCTAAAACTCTGGAGCGTACTTTTATAATAATCTGCCAGGTACATCGATAGCTTTCCAAACAACGGAAGTGTCACGAAGTAGGCCAGGGCGATCCACCATTCTTCTGTGAATATCCAAACCAATGCTGTTTGTATCAAAGTGAAGATGGGGATAAGGATCATCCATAGCACAAATTCAAAGGTGGACCTGAATGATACGTTGCGCATTTTTTTTCGGACAATCATCGATGGCAGCCAAAATGAAATGAAATAATTGATCCATCCGTATAAAAATAAGGGCAGGCTGAGGATGGAAAGAAGTCCCATCAACATTGCCTTAAACATTCCAGGTTTTTGGCTGACGGTTTTATCAGATACTTTTAGCTTGTTGATGCTTCTCTGGTATTTCTTAGAAGTCTCTAATAAATCCACTGCCTCATCCGGGTTGTCCTTTTCCCAGCTTTCTACTTTTGCCAACGTCCTCTGCCTGGCTTCAAATTTGGCTACTGAGTTTTTGAAACGCCCTGAGTTATTGTTGCTTATTTCGAGCAAAGTTTCGTATTCATCGTAATGCTGTTTGCTTTCGATGTTGAGGGTAAGTGGAACAAGTTTCTCATGAATTTCGGCACGCAGGGCCATCATGGAAGCATTTTTATTTTCGAGGTATTGCTCCTTGTAGTTGGCAACAGCTATGGGTTTTCCGAATTTCACAATCAGCTCGCGGTTGAAATTGTAGTAGTGGCTGTAATAAAGTCCCACAGGGATAATTTGTATGCCCATTGTAAAATCCTCGCTTTCTTCAGCCATAAATGCTATGCGGGGCACTGCCTTTTTATGCGCAATTGTTTGCCTTTTAAAATTGTGCATGGCCTCGGGAAACAGGGCAAGTGATTTTTTGTTTTTTAGCACTCTAATAGAAAGGTCGAAAACTTCATCATTTTTAACCAGGCTGTCTTTCCCGTCGCGGATGCGGTAAACCGGGCTGATCTTCATGAAGTACAAAATTTTATCAACCATAGGATTCCCAAAAATATCGGCGCGTGCCAGCCAGGTGGGTTGCAATGGTGCTGCAAGCAATACCGCCATGGCATCCATCAAAGCATTTTCGTGGTTGGGTGCAAAAATGATGGGCGTATTTTTAGGGATGTTTTCCAGTCCCCTTACTGTGATATTTCGGTGGATAAACCGGTGCAAAAGCCTCGCATGGGCTTTTAGGACATCGTAGCCTATGGAATAATTTTCATGCTTCATTTCTTGCTTTTTTGTTTTTCGACCAGATAGTGGCAATTGTCAGTCCGCTGATGATGTGCCAAATGCCCCACCAGGCGGCGATGATGGTCATACCTCCCAGGGCCATGTCCGGTGGAAATATTTTAGGGTTAAACATCAGGGCCAGCGCCAGGCCGGAATTCTGTATTCCCGTTTCGATGGTGATTGATCGCCTGTCGCGCCAGGGAAGTTTTAAAACTGTACTGCTCACATAGCCAATGCCCAGGGCAAGTATATTATGGATAAGTACAATGAGAAAGATCAAGTGTATATAGTTCTTGAAAAAATCGAAGTTTGCCGATAACAAAATTACAACCAGTGCGATGAAAAACAGGATGGAAATGGTTTTGATGGGCTTTTTTATTTTTTCGGTTAAAACAGGAAACTTCGATGACATAAAAATACCTGCAATCACCGGCAGGCCAAGCAACAGGAAAACCGTTTTAAAAACCTGTGGTTCATCAATTACAATGGGGCGCATCAATTCTTCCGCACCTTTGTTGGCGTGTTGTATGTACAAATCGCCCCAAAGTGAGAAATTTAATGGAGTAAGGAATATTGCTCCAACAGTGGCGATAGCGGTGAGTGTAATCGACAATGCCACGTTTGCTTTAGCAGTGGCGCTCATAAAATTTGAGATATTCCCTCCCGGGCAGGCAGCCACCAAAATCATCCCCAATGCCACTGTTGCCGTAAGATTCAAAGTAATCACCAAAAGAAAAGTAAAAACGGGCAACAGAATAAACTGTGTAACAAAACCTGTAATCACCGATTTAGGTTTGCTAAGCACCAACCTGAAATGTGAAAAATTAATATCGAGGGCAATGCCAAACATGATAAACGCCAGGGCAATATTGAGGGTATGGATGCCCGCTTCCGAAAAGTTCAGTCGGATATTGTCGAGGACATCTAATGAATTGGGTATGCTGGCTAAAATCATAACGAGGTCAAAAGTAGAAAAACATTTGCATTTTGATTTAGTAAAAGAGAAGAGAAGGTAGGGGATAGAAGTTTAAATATTTCTGTTCTGGATGTGA
This sequence comes from uncultured Lentimicrobiaceae bacterium, assembly GCA_964490385.1. Classification (GTDB taxonomy): domain Bacteria; phylum Bacteroidota; class Bacteroidia; order Bacteroidales; family 4484-276; genus 4484-276. Next base: position 2,469 of record CAZBDF010000602.1, read on the forward strand.
AGAGGCCTGTAAGGTTTGGCTTCTAAATATGCAAATCCGTTTATATTTTACCCCATATACTTTATAGAAATGAAACCTTCCAGGTGGGGTGTTAAAAATTGATTTTCTGAAAATTGTATCCTTCTGTTTATCTGGC
>CAZBDF010000603.1:0-2589 GCA_964490385.1 uncultured Lentimicrobiaceae bacterium
CCCTCACTTTGGCTTTATCCGGCTTTGCATTTTTCAGATGTTTCCAAATCTCATCCGGGTCAATGAATGGCTTCATCGCCTCATCTTTTATACTGCAAATTTCTGGTGTGAATTTCATAATCTATTGTACTTTTAAGCTAGTGCTGAAATTGAAAAAACTATATCTGTTAATAGATAAATTAAGTCATTAGCTACGCTGTCATTAAGTTGTCATTTAGCTACACTGTCATTAAGTTGTCATTAGGCTGCGCCTTCATTTTTTTTTACTACTACTAACCTTAAATGACGACCAATGACTACCAATAACTTTTTATTTAGATAAATGCTTCATTATTAACAAAACAATTAATCGCCTAAGCATTATTTTTTATCGTTTTAACGTAACAGCATTTTTCCCTTATTGTTTGAAACTGATGCTTACATTTCTTTTCAAATTACAGAACTAAGTCATGTCATTTTCCATGAAGCAGACGCTGATTTTTACTGATTGGACGGATTTTTTTTATCCGTTATATCCGTGCTGATCCGCTTCAGTTCTTCCTATTTGCGGGTCCTTCCCTTCTAAAATAGAAGTCCTATTTTTGATCTACTAAAATCCACAATAAACATGTTTAAGATACGAAATTATTCCCACGTAGTGCCCGCCTTGCCGCGAGGCAGGGTTTTAATTTTCCACACAGTGGTGCAATGCACAAATTTGCACATCGTCAAATTTCCAAATTTATGTAGGATCTTATTTTAAATTTCAACCTTCAAGCCATCGTAGGCCGGTTTAATAAAATCAGGCAGCTTCTTTTCAAGGTCGGCATGTTTGCCAATAAAGTGGCTCATGTGTGTAAGGTAAGCGCGTTCAGGCTTTAGTTCCTCAAGGATTTCCACAGCTTCGCCTACCGATAAGTGTGAAACATGTTTTGAATTTCGCAATGCATTCAGGACTATAACTTTTGAGCCCCTGATTTTTTCCATTTCTTCGGGTTCGATGCCGCTGGCATCAGTGATGTAAGTGAAATCTCCAATCCGGTAACCTTGAACAGGAAGTTTACCGTGCATTGCTTTTATCGGAATAAATTCATGACCATTAATCATGAAAGGCCTATTGTCGATTTGGTGCACATTCAACTGCGGGGCCCCAAAATACCTTTGCTCGGTAAAAATGTACGGAAACTCAGATTTAATCATCTCCATGGTTTTTGCTGTCCCATAGATGTCGATACTTTTGTTTAAAACATAATTGAAGGCCCTCACATCATCCAGCCCGGCAATATGGTCGCGGTGCTCGTGGGTAAAAATTATGGCTGAAAGGTTCATCACCTTTTCGCGCAGCATTTGTACCCTGAAATCCGGCCCACAATCAATCACGTAAACTTCTTCGCCAATGTCCAGCATCACTGAAGCACGGAAGCGTTTATCCCTCTTGTCATCCGACGTGCAAACTTCACAATCGCAGGTGATTACCGGAACGCCAATGGAAGTTCCCGTACCCAAAAAAGTGAGCGAAATCTTTTCTTTCAATGTTGTCATTTTAATAAATGAGTTCGTTGCTAATTTTAATCATCTCGTCGATTTGCCGCTTCAGACGGTCATTGTTGTTCCAGCTTATGTTGGAGGTCAGCTCTTTGTGGATGTAAACTTTTCCATTTTGTCCTTCCTCAACTTCAACACCATCAAAAAGTAAAACTTCAACACCTTTGCCTGTCTTTTGCTGGTGATAGTCGCTGATCAAAATCCCTTTGGTATTGAATCCATTAATATCTGCACGGATGGCATAAATCCCATCGGGTGGAATGAGTTTTTCACCCACTTCAATGGCAATGGAGTAGGTCTTAAATCCAAGTTGTTGAAGGGCATTAGTACCTGAAAAAAAGCTTGTGTCAAAGAAAAAGATATGGTCAAGGTATGCGTTGGCATGCATTATTTTACCATCCTTTAATGACTTCCTGATTTTGCTTGATCCCACTGTTTCTTTTTCCAGTTCCTGCTTTGGAATTTCTACAACCTCAAAGTCCAACTCCTGTCCCAGTTTGATCAGTTTTTCGTAATTACCTTCTTTGTTGTGGCCAAAATAATGGTTGTAACCAACCACAATAATTTTTGCCCCAAGCTTTTCCGAAAGAATATTTCTAACGAATTCTTCGGCTGAAGTCCTGGCAAATTCCCTGGTGAAATTTATGATCACCAGGTTGTCGAGGCCGGTCCTGGAGAGCAGTTCTATTTTTTCCTTTTGAGAGTTGATCATCTCAAGGTCTTTACCAGCCGTGTCAGGATAAAGCACCTTGCGCACGTGTGGGTAAAAAGTGATCAATACTGTTTCGCCATCTATCGAACGTGCCAGTTTGACCAACCTGCTAATCAGTGCCTGGTGACCAATGTGCACCCCATCGAATGAGCCGGTTGTTACCACCGCGTTCTTAATTTTGGGTAACTTAGATATGTCCCTATAAATATTCACAAGAATTAATTTAGTCTTATCTGATTAATTATAATTTGGGCTAAAGCCCGGTAAAATGCTTGTTATCAGTGGTAATTCATTATAAGTGCTTCATTAATAGTAAGTTTTGCAAATTATCAATTGCCACGGGCTTCAGCCCG
>CAZBDF010000604.1:0-2588 GCA_964490385.1 uncultured Lentimicrobiaceae bacterium
TTCCAATTGGAAGTCATTTGTTGTCATTGATGGTCATTAATAGTCATTTTTTTAAAATAAATGACGTGCAAAGCGCAAATGACAATTAATGACATCCGCCAGCTGGCGGATAAATGACACAATTGAACCTATTTACACAAATGATTTGCTTCAATTCTCCAACAGCTAAATAAATACATTAAAAGTGCCTAAAAACAAATATTGTTGCGTTTTTCCATCCATACGGACTTGCTTCACTTCGTACGGACTTCCCTCGGTCGTCTATGCGGATTCCTTTCCTGGCCGCCGCTTCGCTTTGGCATGCGGGGCAGTCATTGGTAAGAAATTATTGATGATCGTCGATTAGCGATTTTTGATTTAAGATGTAGATAATGCCACTCAAATCAAAAATCATCATTCCTTAATCGTCAATTAAAAATCAAAATAAGTGGGACGATGGAAAGTAAATAAGTTATACCCTGTTTGGTTTTGGCCTGCCCGCCCTGCCTTTGCCGGAACGGCTACGTGCAGGCAGGCCGTACTACTTTGGCAGGCGGGGCGCGTCCAACTGAAGGGAGGGAAGTGTAACACTAACGAAGCACTATCCTCCCCAATCTGGCTGAAATAGCACTTTTTTTATTGATTAGCTTTTTCTGGCTGTTGAGTAGTATTTCCTGGTCGCTTTCATCTTTTGCATTTTGGAGCGCTTTGATGGTTTCGTTAAATTTCCCCTCCAGCCAGCGTAGTTTCATCGAAAGCACCGAATGTTCGATGGCCATTTTCAATTTGTCTTCTTCGCTGCTGACAGTAATTTTTACACGGCTCCAATCGTTGAGTTCATATTTTGATATCAGCAAGTTTGCTGCAAGGGCGGCGATATCCTGGTCGCTATGGTTCAGAAAAAACTTTTCGTCGGGTATTTTCCCATTGTTGATTTCATGCGTCACCGCATCGAATATATGCTGGTATAGACTATTCCTGAACGGTATCTCATCATTCAATAAATCGGAAATGATAAACGATGCGACATCAACCTCCTCCTCTTGTTCCTTGCCTTCATCATCAGTGTATTCATTGATGACTTCACGGTTGCCATAATTCATCAGCAGCCTGATCACATCTTTTTCCTGGTATTCCGAAGAAAGATAATCAGTTGGGGCTTGTTGCTTTTCAGCTTCAAAAATATGGGGTTCAACAAATGCCGGGGCATCTTGCTCCCTCGACTTTTCTTTGAGTTTCTTATCGAAATTCTTCCGGCGAATCTTATTGAGTTCGTTGAGCAGTGTTTGCTCGGTGATATCCAACAGGGCCGAACATTCTTTTACATAAACCGATCGGGTGATTTGATCGGGGATGAGGGCAATGGTTGCAACAATTTCTTTGATGAGCCCAACCTTTTTCACCGGGTCGTTCTCGGCATCTTTTATAAGCAGGTTTGTTTTAAAAAAGATAAAGTTGTGTGCCTCCTCTTTTATAAAATCCTGTACTTCTGTTGAACGGTGGGAGCGTGCAAAAGAATCAGGATCTTCACCTTCCGGGAAAAGGACAATTTTTACATCCATGCCCTGCTCAAGGATCATGTCAATTCCCCGGAACGAAGCCTTGATGCCCGCGGCATCACCATCATAAAGAATTGAAATATTTTTGGTGTATCGGCTGATGAGCCTGATCTGGTCCGTGGTCAATGAAGTTCCTGAAGAGGAAACCACATTTTCGACACCTGCCATGTGCAAAGAAATCACATCGGTGTAGCCCTCCACTAGAAAACAATTATCATTGGTAATGATACTGTTTTTGGCATGGTTGATCCCATAAAGGACCTTGCTTTTGTGATAAATATCTGACTCAGGGGAGTTAACATATTTAGGTGACTTCGGGTCGCTCGACAGTGTCCTTCCCCCAAAGCCAAGTACCCTCCCCGAAAGGTTTTGGATAGGGAACATCACCCGACCCCGAAAGCGGTCGTAGGTTTTATTTTCCTTAACAATGGTGAGGCCTGTTTTTTCGAGGTAATCGATATTGTACCCGTTCTTGATGGCGTGGGAAGTAAAGTTATCCCACACATCAATGGTGTAACCCAATTGGAATTTTTTGATGATGTCTTCCCTGAAACCCCGCTCTTTGAAATAGCTCAGGCCAATGGCTTTTCCCTGCTCCGACCCGAAGAGTTTAGACGCAAAATATTTAGCTGCAAAATCGGTAACGTGGTAAAGGCTTTCCTTTTCGTTGAGTTGCTTGATCTCTTCGGGGGTCTGCTCCTTCTCCTCAATCTCGATATTGTACTTTTTGGCCAGGTATTTTAAGGCTTCAGGATAGGTAAATTGCTCATGGTCCATAAGGAATTGCACCGAATTCCCACCCTTACCACAACCAAAACATTTATAAATACCTTTTTTTGGGGATACGGTAAATGAAGGGGTTTTCTCGTTGTGAAACGGACATAATCCAATCAAGTTTACACCCCGTTTTTTCAGGTTTACAAACTCGCCTACTACCTCATCAATCTGGGCCGATTCAAAAATTTCCTCTATGGTATCTTTTCCTATCATTTCTGATCGGCTATTTGGAGGATTACTTTTTCCAACTCAATAAAATTAAATGGTTTAGCA
>CAZBDF010000605.1:0-2587 GCA_964490385.1 uncultured Lentimicrobiaceae bacterium
AACTTAGGTATTATGAAAAGACAAATTACTTTTTTAACAGTACTGGCAATGTTTTTTGCCTTGAACTCAACCGCCACCGTTTGGCGTGTAAACAACAACCCCGGCGTAAGTGCAGATTTTAACAACCTGCAAACCGCTATTAACGATGCTGCTGTGCTACCTTTTGACACACTTTATGTGGAGGGGAGTTACACCACTTATGGTGATGTTGATGTGGATAAACCTTTGGTTCTTATAGGAACCGGTTATTTTTTAAATGAGAATGATACAACCCAGGCAAATAAATTTCCTTCAAAAATTACAACTGTTGATTTTAACAATGGGTCGGCTGGATCCGTTTTAAAAGGATTTTCATTTATCGAAGAAACACAAGCATTTGTCAAGATTTATGCAAACAATATCACTTTCTCAAGAAACTATATAAGAGTCTTGGAGACCCGTTAGGTTTTTAATCATTTTTCCGCGTCGTTGTTAGCCGTTCGAAGATAGAGAAGCTTCGTTGAAACTTCTGAGTAAAATAAAAGTTTGATGTTCTTTAAAATCTACTAGATAAACTTCGAACTCGCTGTATCTTATTACATTTTCTTCCTACAGAACATCGGTGAGATATGTTGCTTCCTACTTTCAGGACAAGACACACAACTCACCACTCAACCATTCACCGTTCACCACTCACAATTCACCAGTTTCAGGGCCGTTATCCCCTCGTGCCTCAGGGCTTGCATCCCTTTTCAAATTTCCCGGCATATTGCTGCAATAGAATCCCACCAATAATCAATGTTAATCCTGCGATGGTGGAAAATAAAATGTCTTCTCCAACAATAAACCTGATAAAAAACAGTGAGATAAAAGGTGAAATAAAAACCAGGTTCGATACTTTAGCAGTGGTTTTGGCCAGTTGTAAGCCCTTCATCCAAAGAATATAAGTTAAGCCCAACTCGAAAATTCCGACATATACCGACCCTATCAAACCATAGATATTTGGAATAGTTATTCGGCTCGTGGCCATCAGAAAAATCAAAACATAGCAAGTGCCGAACACAAAATTTAGAAACAGTTTAACAATTTCGTCTTTTTTGTCCTTCACATTATAAATCCAGTAGAGGGCCCAAAATACAGCACTCACCAAAGCCAGACCAACACCAAGCGGACTACTGAATTTTAAATCAAAAATATTTCCCTGCGTTCCAATAACGATAGTTCCAAAAAAACTAATAAAAATTGCAACAATGCTTATCCAGCCAATTTTTTGTTTGAGCAATGGAATAGAAAAAAGAACCAAAACAACAGGCCACACGTAATTTAATGTGCCTGCCTCCTGGGCAAGCAAAAGGTCGTAGGCTTTGAGCAGGACAATATAATAAGCAAATGGATTGATCAATCCGAGGACTGCGGCACGGAGATAATCCTTCGGTTTCAGCTTTTTTATCAGGTCGGATTTTTTCTGTCCGGCAAGGGTCAAAAATAAAATGATAATTGTTGTGATGCAGGCATAGAGCAGCAATTGTCCGAAATCGATATACCTTAAACTGATTTTAAGCGCCGAGGCAATGGTGGACCAAAACAGCACAGCAGCCAGGGCAAAAAGATATGATTTCTTGTTGTTGTCCATCGTTGGCAAAGGTAGGGTTTTGAATACAGCAATGCGAGAATGATTAAATGAATAAATGATAAAATGATAGAATGATAAAATGAGGGTAGGGCATAGGCCGTAGAGCACAGGGTATATCACATTTGGAAAAGCAGAACAAGCTTGTTTATGAAAAAAAAGGTCGAAGTTTTGTAAGCATTTTATTAGTGCTGAATATATTTTTTATGGACTAATCTGCTTACGGAGATTTTCAAACTTCGAACGGATAGCATCGACGATGAAAAGATGGAATAGTTGTGGAGGCTCCAATCTTGGAATTTTTCCCGATGTACTTTGTTTGTCTTTATTATCCTATTCCACCCTTTACCCAAAACCTTTTTCCACTTTCCCCATAGCTAAAATCCTGGCTGTTCGGTAACGTACACTGACATATCGTATTCGGACACAAAATGGGATGGATGTCTATTGAAGTCGTTATAAACCTCACCTTATCTGCACGTTAAATAGATCGGCACAGTTTTAGTTAAATGGTGTGAACAACTATAACAAATGAAATTCATCGCATACAATATTATTTTTTTTGTTTTTGCTTCCCTTGGTGCGATGGCAAATATCGAGAGTGAACCCACAAGTGGTTTTACACATGAAAAGGTAAATTGCGATGCCTATTGCCCTGATTACGATATTGATGATTTGGAAACCGTTTTTAGTAATGCTTATTTGGAAAATACTTTTGAAGTCAGCGACAATGAAGAAGAATATGTGGATGATATTCCCTTTGATACCAGCGAAGTTTTTGAAAATATTGACAACATAAATAAAAATAAGCAGGAAGAAGAAGTAACCATTTTCCAATTGTTCATCAAATGGATTTCCTTACTGTTTCAAATAGAATAAAAACTTTATTCCCTCCCTCATAATTGATTTAAGTTAGTATCTGATTTTGATTGCAAAAAAAAGCGCCGCTCCCGCGGCGTTTTTTTTGGTGAATGGTGA
>CAZBDF010000606.1:0-2574 GCA_964490385.1 uncultured Lentimicrobiaceae bacterium
GATTCGATGGCTTTTGAAAGTTCTAACCTGGCCGGTTCCATCAAGGGGGAATGGAATGCACCTCCAACTTTAAGAAGAAGGGCTCTTTTGGCTCCAGCTTCTTTCAGCTTTTCGCAGGCAAGTTCAATTCCTTTTACCGAACCTGAAATTACCAGTTGTCCTGGGCTGTTGTAATTAGCAGGCACCACTATTTCACCAATGTCCTTCAGGCTTTGTTCTACAATATTGTCCTCAAGGCCAATAATGGCAGCCATGGTAGAGGGTTCAATTTCGCAGGCTTTTTGCATGGCCATAGCCCTTTTTGAAACCAATTTTAAACCATCTTCAAACGAGAGGCTTTTGTTGGCAACAAGTGCTGAAAATTCCCCTAGTGAATGTCCTGTAACCATGTCGGGCTTAAAGCTGTCCTTCAACATACGGGCAAGAATTACCGAATGAAGAAAAATAGCCGGCTGGGTGACTTTGGTTTGCTTAAGGTCATCGTCGGTGCCATCAAACATGATCTCCGTGATTTTGAACCCCAATATTTTATTGGCCTTATCAAAAAGGTCTTTTGCTGCCGGGAATTTTTCGTAGAGATCTTTGCCCATCCCTACAAATTGTGCTCCCTGTCCGGGAAAAACGTATGCTTTCATATTTGAACTTTTATGGTCTTCAAGAGATCTTAGGAAAAATAAATTCGATATCTTTTTTAATTCATTAAAGGGCTTGATGTCCGATGCCTGATGACCGTTGTCGGGCAAAGGGGGGCTATCTTAATTTAATATTCACTTTGAATCCTACACTCGACATCTGTCACCTGTCATCCATCACCTTTCTGCTATTCACTATAACAATGGTTGTTTTCTTTTTCCTATCTGCGGTTTCCTAAAAACCGGAGCAAAAATAGAAATAAATTTATAAAATCGAGATAGAGTGTAAGGGCACCCATCACTATAAGTTTGCGCGATGATTCGCTTCCTGCCTCCACCTGGGCACCTATTCTTTTTAATTTCTGAACATCATAGGCGGTCAATCCTGTAAATATCAAAACCCCAAGGAAACTGATAATGTAATCCATCATTGAAGATTGTAAAAACATATTAACCACACTGGCAATAATAATTCCCACCAATCCCATAATCATAATGGAACCAAACTTTGTAAGGTCTGTTTTTGTAGTAAATCCCAGAAGTGCCATCGTACCAAACATTCCGGCTGTGATAACAAATGTGGTTGCAATTGAGCCGAGACTATATGCCAGGAAAATAAAACTCAAACTCATGCCCATGATTACCGAATAGGCGATGAACAAAAGCATGAGCGCACTGCTCGAAAGTTTCTGAAACCCAAATGACATCAGCAATACAAAACCTATTGGGCTCAACATAACGATCCACCCCAACATGGTCATTCCCGTTTCATTGATGAGTAAACTCGTTAAATAAGCGTTGTCGGCAAAAATCCATGCCATTCCGGCAGTAGCCAGCAAACCCATAAACATCCAGCTAAATACGCTGGAAAGAAATGTTTTGCTTAAGGCCAGGGTATCTTCCTGCTGGCCTGACACATCGTACACTTCTTGATTTCGCTGTGAAAACATAATTTTGTTTTTTTAAAAAAGGCTGCGAAGATAGTAGTAAATAGCTAACGTGCAGCTTTGTTGTTTGTAATTGTAATGAGGCTAATCAATCGACATGCCAGACTCTATTTAGTGCGTGTCCATAAAGTCAGTACTTTTCAAAAGCCCCGGGTTTTCCTAATGGATGCCTATGGCATAACCCGGGGAAAAATGAGTTTAAAATTACCTCCCCCGCCTTTTCGCTACTATTGCCTTTGGCAATAATAGCGAAAAGGCGGGGTGTGTTTCAACCCTTCAATTCAATCCCCGCCCTAAAGGACGGGGCTATTGATAATTCAAAAAACTTACTAAAAAGCCAGACTCTATTTAGTCTTTGTAGGAAAATGCAAAATACTGCGTTACTCTCGTTTTGAAAACAGTTAACTACCAAAAAATGGGTTTTAGGGATTTTCCTTATTCAGTCAATTTTTCGACATCATTAACGTTAACTTTGTTAAAATATTTAAAGCTTGATTATGAAAAAATTATTTTTTGCCATTATTACTCTTTCAGTCCTGTTGATTTCGTGTAACAACGAGGAAGTTGAACAATTGAAGCAGGAAAACGAATCCTTGAAAATTGCACTTGATCAGCGAGAGCAGGATATCCAAAATTTCATGGAAGTTTTTAACGGAATAGAAGAAAACCTTGCGCAGGTGCGTGCCAAGGAACAACTGATTGTTAAGCAGGCAGGATCGGACGAAGGTGGGCACGATAGGGTGGAAGCTGTTAAAAATGATATCCGGGCCATCGATCAGTTGATGAAGCAAAACAAAGAGAACCTGAAAAACCTGAGTGGTAAGTTGAAGGCATCAAAAATTGAAAATAAGGAAATAAACCGGATGCTCGCTAACCTTGAAAATATGATAGAGAGCAAGGACATGGAAATTCTGTCGTTGGTGAACGACCTTGAGTCCTTAAATTTTGAGGTAGGGGAATTATACACTTCTGTAGCCGATTTGCGTGCCGAAAAT
>CAZBDF010000607.1:0-2571 GCA_964490385.1 uncultured Lentimicrobiaceae bacterium
GGCTATGGCGTAAAGAAGGTTTATGATTTTAAGAAACGGAATCTGATGGATTAACAAGCTGGTTTTCTATTTTTAAAAATTAAATTTAGAACTACTCAAAAAACAAAAATCGCTACTTTTGCCATATGTTCAGCATTACACAGTAGCTATGAGGATTTTGTTTGTTTTGACTTTGTTCGTTTTCTGTATTATCCTTCCCGGCCTATCACAATCCTTAGCTCAGGTTGACAGCCTTAAAACCCTGTCTGCCACACAATCGCTGTCGGAGCAAATGAAATCTTATGATGAAATTGCAGATTTACTCCTCGACAGCAAACCTGACGAATCTCTCTTTTATAGCCGAAAATCACTGGCCATTGCTTTAGAAACTGAGAATCATCTAGGCTTGATGAGGGCATACAATAACCTGGGATGGTATTATTTGCAAATATCAGAGAGCGATTCCACAATATTTTATTTATCCAAAGCAATAAATTTAGGAAAAAAAACCGGGGATAATCACTCTTTGCTCAACAGCATGACTGCCTTGTCAAGTGCTTTATCCAAACAAATGAAATACGATTCGGCAATACTAATTCTTAATGAAGCCCTGGAAATTGCCGGTAATATGAAGTCGGCCCCACACCTGGCCAATATTTATGCAGTACTTGGAAACACCTTTAGCTCGTGCGATCAAGCTGATACTGCCATTGCCTTATATTTTAAAGCAAAAGAATACTACCAGGAAAGCGGAAACCAAAGGGATCTTGCAGTTATGCTTAATAATATTGCCAGTTTAATGATCCATGCCCAAAAACATGATTATGCCCTGGAATTATTAAATAAAGCCATCGACATCAATACAGAAATCAACCATGTAGTTGGAAAGATGCAAAATATTAATAATGCCGCGATTTGTTACAAAGAATTAGGCTTATTTGAAAAAGCTGTAAACAGTTTGAATCTAAATATTGCATTGACGCGAAGTAATAACTTTACCACCGATCTGGCTAAAAGTTATACCACCATGGCTAACACGCTTAGTAAAATGGAACATTATCAAAGGGCTCGCCTATATTTCGACAGCTCATTGTTTATCTGTAATGAAATGGGTATAGATTACGGTATTATGATAAATGCTATCGACCTGGGGAACATGTACAAAAACTCCGGGCAATGCGATTCTGCGCTTGTCAATTTTAAAAAATCATTGAAACTAATTGAACCCTATAATTTGAAATATGAAAAATCAAAAATCCTCTCCGGAATGTACGATTGTTACAAAAACCTGGAGGTTTTCGATAGTGCCTTGTTATACCTGGAGCAATACAAAACGATGAGCGATTCCCTTAACAAAGTAGATGTAACAAATACACTTACGGAGCTTGAAGGGAAATACCAGCAAGAAAAAAACCTGGCAAAAATAGCTTCCCTCAACGAAAACATATACTACGAAAAATCCAAACACAGGTTAAACATTATTATCATTTCATCTATTTTCTTCCTGATTCTTCTTTACACTTTGGTACGGCGCTACCAGTCCCGCAATAAAATATTACAGGCACGGATTATTGAAAAGGAAAAAAAATCCCTCGAAATTGAACTGCAAAGCAGTCAAAAAGAATTGGCTGTTAAGGCTATGCACATGGCTCATCTGAACGAACAATCCCTTGAACTGTCATTAAAATTAAAGGATGTTTCGCAACACGTTTCGGGCAACAATAAAGAAAAAATTATCGACCTGATCAATAACCTCGATAAGGCTACGCCCAAAAATGCCTGGAAAGAATTTGAAACCCGTTTCGAGAATGTGCACCAGGATTTTTACCGGGTACTCACCGAGCTGCACCCCGAACTCACGCCCACCGAGATAAAAATATGCAGCCTGATCCGTTTAAACATGACCACCAAGGACATTGCCGTATTAACAAACCGCAGCATACGCACCATCGAGGGCAACCGCACCCACATCCGTAAAAAGCTAGATCTAAGCCCTGAGACCTCCCTCACCGGATATCTGTTATCCATTTAAAATCAGGAACAAAACGCCCACCCCCGTAGTTTTCACGTAGTACTTTTTGGCCTGCCACGTAGTTTTCACGTGGTACTTTTATTGACATGCCTGTCAAAATACCCTTTCTTTATTCTTTGTAAATATTGATGGCCTTTTCAGGCTATCAAATATCAATAACCTTTTCAGGATAATATGAATACGAAAGCAAAAAACAAGGAAAACTCCATCGATGAAATGCTGCAAACCTTCAGTCAGCGCAAAATTGCTTTCGAAAAGCTCGCCAAAGCATTAAATAAATTGAGTGAGGACAAGCAGCACAATAATTCCAAAACAGAAATCCAAAACCCTGGACAAAACAAAACTAAAGATTGATGGATTCATACACAAAACACACATAAACAGATGAGCGAAAACCAAACAAATGATCAAAATTCTAAACCAGCACAGCAGGATTTAGCGAGTGTTTTTACCAACAACTTGCCCGAATTGTTCAGGCAACTAAACATCAGCCTCGTTGTTTCCACCTACCAGGCTGGGAAACTCATTATGGTGCGACGGGAAAATAATAAAATGAATAC
>CAZBDF010000608.1:0-2570 GCA_964490385.1 uncultured Lentimicrobiaceae bacterium
CACGGGCAACCTGCCCAATACAGCGACCACGATAGACATTCTGGCCAACGACACGTTGAGCGATGGTACGCCGGCAACACCGGCACTCACCAGCGTTGATTTGGATCCAGCACCTGGCATACAGGATACTTTGATAGTGTCAGGTGAAGGCACCTGGGTTTATGACACCCTTACGGGCAACCTTACCTTCACACCGGAAGCCGGGTTTACGGGCAATCCTACAGATATTACCTATACTTTGATAGAAGATGCCACAGGAGCGAGCGACACAGCCGATGTGAACATAGAATACGACACCTGCGCCACGAACGTCTATGCCGGGGCAGATGCCACGGTATGCGAAGGCGAACTGCCTTATATCCTTTCAGGTGCAACGGCCAACACCTACACAGGTGTTGAATGGAGCACCGATGGAACAGGAACGTTCACCAACGGCGATCAGCCCGAGGCAACTTACCATCCATCCGCCGACGACATCGAAGACGTACAGGTACGCTTGACGATGACAGTAACAGGTGCGGGCAACTGCGCGGTAGAGGTTGACGAGAAGGTCCTCACGATCTGGCAGTCGGCCACGGCCTATGCAGGCCGCGACACGACAATTTGTGTTAGCGCGCCTTACTATGTTGACGATGCCCATGCGACGAACTACAGCTTAGTAAGTTGGAGTGAGGACGGAGTGGGCTACCTGCTCAACGACGGCACCCTTGCACCGACTTATGTTCCTGGCAACAACGAAACAGGCACAGTAATGCTTGTATTGACAAGCACACCAGTAGGCAGCTGTCCGGTATCCCGCGACACGGTTTACATCGCCTACGCGCCTTGCGCAGTCTATGCCGAAAACGACACCACCAACGGCAATTTACCGGGTACAGATGCAGTAGTAAACATCCTGGCCAACGACACCCTTTTCGATGGGACCGTTGTAAATCCGGGAGATGTAACTGTTGATATTGATCCGGGCACCCCGGGTACACAAACTACCCTTGTAGTAGATGGCCAGGGCACCTGGACCTACAATACCACTACTGGCGATTTGACCTTCGATCCTGAGGACGGTTTCACGGGCGATCCTGATTCGATCACCTATGAACTCACCGACAACAATACCGGCTTAACAGATACGGCCACCGTAGAAGTAGGCTATGACGAAGCCCCGCCCTTGGCAGTTAACGATGTGAGCAGTGGAAATACCCAGGGACAAAGCACGACCCTTGACATTTTGACTAATGATCAGTTGAGTGATGGCAGCCAGGCCGACAGCAGCAACACGAGCGTAGAGTTGGTAGACCCTGCCACGGGCAATCCGACCATTACGGAGAATGTGGTAGTAGTTCCAGGCGAAGGCACGTGGACTTACGATCCGGCTAACGGAGAACTTACCTTTGATCCTGAAGCAGGCTTCACGGGCGACCCGACCGCATTGAACTATGTATTGACGGAAACCAGCACCGGATTAAGCGATGCAGCCACCGTTACGATCGACTACAATGCAGAGAGCCCCATTGCTACCCACGATGAGAGCACGGGCAACCTGCCCAATACCCCGACCACGATAGACATTCTGGCCAACGACACGTTGAGCGATGGTACTCCGGCAAGCCCGGCACTCACCAGCGTTGATTTGGATCCAGCTCCAGGCATACAGGATACTTTGATCGTATCGGGTGAAGGCACCTGGGTTTATGACACCCTTACGGGCAACCTTACCTTCACACCGGAAGCCGGGTTTACGGGCAATCCTACAGATATTACCTATACTTTGATAGAAGATGCCACAGGAGCGAGCGACACAGCCGATGTGAACATAGAATACGACACCTGCGCCACGAACGTCTATGCCGGGGCAGATGCCACGGTATGCGAAGGCGAACTGCCTTATATCCTTTCAGGTGCAACGGCCAACACCTACACAGGTGTTGAATGGAGCACCGATGGAACAGGAACGTTCACCAACGGCGATCAGCCCGAGGCAACTTACCATCCATCCGCCGACGACATCGAAGACGTACAGGTACGCTTGACGATGACAGTAACAGGTGCGGGCAACTGCGCGGTAGAGGTTGACGAGAAGGTCCTCACGATCTGGCAGTCGGCCACGGCCTATGCAGGCCGCGACACGACAATTTGTGTTAGCGCGCCTTACTATGTTGACGATGCCCATGCGACGAACTACAGCTTAGTAAGTTGGAGTGAGGACGGAGTGGGCTACCTGCTCAACGACGGCACCCTTGCACCGACTTATGTTCCTGGCAACAACGAAACAGGCACAGTAATGCTTGTATTGACAAGCACACCAGTAGGCAGCTGTCCGGTATCCCGCGACACGGTTTACATCGCCTACGCGCCTTGCGCAGTCTATGCCGAAAACGACACCACCAACGGCAATTTACCGGGTACAGATGCAGTAGTAAACATCCTGGCCAACGACACCCTTTTCGATGGGACCGTTGTAAATCCGGGAGATGTAACTGTTGATATTGATCCGGGCACCCCGGGTACACAAACTACCCTTGTAGTAGATGGCCAGGGCACCTGGACCTACAATACCACTACTGGCGATTTGA
>CAZBDF010000609.1:0-2557 GCA_964490385.1 uncultured Lentimicrobiaceae bacterium
CCCTGTATCAAGCTGTCCCATGATACAATTACATATCCCAATATTCGTTAAGGCAAGCGCTTGGTCTTTTTTGTCGTCATTCTTTTCACTAATTTCAGCAGACTCATTAAAAAATTTGATTGCACTTTCAAAATCACCGATGGATTTGTAACAATTGCCTGTAATATACAATGCTGATGCTTTTCCCTTGTCGAAATTTAAGGAGTCAGAAAGTTTTTGGGACCTGTCAATTATGCTTAAGAACTTTGCATTGTCAAAGCCTGAATACGCAAGCGCTAAATTGTTCAATAAGTTGACACAACTGGTATCATCTTCGGCATGATTCTGAAGCAGGTTTTCCAAACTATCCAGATTACATGGTTGCCCCATCATATTTACTGCAAAAAACAAGGATATAATCCCCGCGATTATTTTATCTTTCTGCATTTGGATGGTAAAATTTAGTATTGTATTTTTTTAGAAAATTTTGTAAAAAAAAATAATCCCCCAACCTGACTGATGGAATAGCTATGATATTGATTTGAAATGCAGTGATTGCCAGATTTTGCTAACCAGCAATGTGCCGATTAACAATCTCATTATTGCTTAGTCTATCAGCCACTCAATTATACAAGGCTCAAATGTACTATTATTTGGTAGTTTTGGAAAGCATTCATACCTAATTGAAATGAATTCCACAAAGGGACTTTTGCTATCACAAACAGCGAATTCTTTAAAAAAAAATGTACCTAAATAATTGTTTGATTATGAGGAGGAGTCTTTTTTATAAGATCGCACTATTATGACCTTTGGCTTATATTTTCCTTCAACTAGTCACATAAAGGGACTTGAACCCTGTTAGCTTATTACCATGCGCGACATAAAAAAAAGGGCGCTCAACTAAGAGCGCCCTTTCAAAATCAACTTAATTATACTTATTTAATTAAGAGTTTCTGTGTTGCGGTTCCTTCGCTTGTGCTGATGTTTACAAAGTAAACGCCGGATGACAAATCGTTGGTATTAACCTGAACATTGTTTCCACTGGTGTGCTGGTTATAAACTACCTGCCCGGTGTAATTAATGATCTGGATTGAATTGATCTGAACATCTGATTCGATATTTACCAAATTCGTTGCAGGATTTGGATAAATACTGATGTTGCCCAAATCGTTTTCTTGGATGCCAACAGTTGAGCTTACCATCAAGTCGTCAATCATGAAAACAAATGCATCTTGCGAAACGCACTGAACTGCAACGTAAACCAACTGATTATCGTAAGCTGAAATGTCATAGGTGTCTTCGGTCCAGGCTACAGGAGCTTCGATAACACCGCTGTTGAGAATTGTAAAGTCGCCGGGAGTCATGCCACTGGTGGATACACCAACATTGTACTTCTCGAGACCATACTGGTCGGTATATGATTTTGCCATGAGTTTAAATACTGAGTTATCACCCAACTGCAATTGTGGTGAAATCATCCAGTCGTCGTTCCATGGTGCTGCTGTAGAAGCCATGCTTGCACCAAACCTTTCACCGGCATAAGGCTGGATTTCCGGGTCGTCGATCATTGGAGGATCAGTGGTTGCAGGGTTGAAGGCGATATAAGCCATTGGGCTACCTGATCCGGGAAACGCAATTCCGGTAAAACCATAAGTTGTTTGCATATCAACATCATTTACTGACCAATCACCGAAAGTCATGTCCCAGTCATTTTGCTCTTCAAAGGTAAGTTCAGCGAGGTTAGCAGGTGGGTTGCTACCTACCACAAGGGTGACAGAAACAACGACTGACGGGTTAGCAGGGTCGTTGCTGGCTACAACAACATCGGCGGTATAAGTACCAACTTCCATTCCTGCTGAGTTAGCAGTAAGGTTGATTTCATCCATTTCGTTAGGAGCTAAAGTTCCAGATGTCATGTCAACAGTGAGCCATTGTGAAATAACACTGCCTTCGAGTTTTGCACGGATATTCCAGTTGTAGTCCAGGCCAAGCACTGAGAGGCGGTCCCAGGTAGCACCGGTTGAAATCCAGTCGCCATTCAATACTGCAGGGCCTGCATCGGTACCTGCAACGAAAAAGCCTGCTGTATGGCTTACTTCGTATCCTACCCAAATATCACCACCACTAATAGTAACAGGAGTATCCAGTGAAATGGTATTCCATGCTATTGCTGTTGGTGTAACTGCTTGTTCGTAGATTAATGCCCCGGGGGCATTGGCTGAACCTTGTCCGTAAATCTTAAGGGTCATATCGTCCGGTGCATCATTGATGTAAACATCCATCTCGGTAAGTTCCATACCTGTATATTGTCCCACCATGCTGGCAGGGAACATGGCACAAACCTGGAAAGTACCACCATCGGTCAGTCCGATAGCATCGTTGTTCTCACCGTCGTAGTTGAGGATAACGTCATCAGATACATTGCTATTGGGTTCACCATTTACATAATCAGGATCGCTGGAGAAGTTTGCTGGATTCAGAACAAGCTGCTGGCTTTTGTATTCTGCCATTTGGGTTCCTGTTGAGCGTGTGGCTGGCATATGGTTGCCTGCTAACAGCGAGCTGTACATTACTGAAA
>CAZBDF010000610.1:0-2551 GCA_964490385.1 uncultured Lentimicrobiaceae bacterium
AGGAGTTTACAAAACAACAACAGGAGGCTTGTTTTGGGATTGGATGTATTTGAACTCATCTCCTTACCCCTGGACACTTCACGCTGATGATATTTGTTTTTCGGATGACAAGCGCGGGTGGTGCATTGGCTCAGGTTATGTTTTTTCATTAGATGAAATAAGTGATATTAATCTTCACCAAATATCATCCTCAAATAATATTTTGCTGAAACAAAATATTCCCAATCCATGTTCTGACGAAACTTTGATTAAATTTTCGGTACCAAGCAAATCACATGTCAGGATATTTTTGTGGTCGGTAATTGGAAGCAATAATTTCGAAATAGTAAACCAGGAATATCAAACCGGGGAGTACGAAATTAAAGTTGATGTACGGCATTACCAGCCTGGAGTTTATTTTTATACGCTGATGAGTGAAAGCATTGTTGAAACAAGAAAACTGGTTATTGAATAGCACAAAAAAACCTAACAGGTTTTCAAAACCTGCCAGGTTTGTGTTGAAAAGATTTGCGTTTGATTAAATGTAACAGCAAACTAAATGATATAAAACCTGGCAGGTTTGAATCCCTTATTAATCCATTTTAATCACCTTTATCATTTCAGATTTTTCATCCGTTGTAATCCTGATAAAGTAAATGCCATCCCTCACTTTATTTCCATATTGGTCATTTGTATTCCAAGGAATAGATTGTTGGTGTGAAGGAATTCCTTCAAATAATTCTGCAATCAATCTTCCATTTATATCAAGTACATCTACTTTGCTTGATGATTTAGATGCAGGTAAATCAATGCTTAGTTGATCGGTAAATGGGTTGGGGAAGACTTTGATTCCCTGATAAGATGTTGCTTCAATTCCACTTATCAGATCCATATCAACAACCATTATTATTTTATTTAATCCAGCTGTTGTAGTGATCATGATAGAATCATATACAATTGTTTGCTCAGTAAATACTCCCAGGCAAGCAAGGGTTAGTTCAACAGTTTCACCTGCAAACATTTCATATGGAAGAGAGATTGGATTTAATAAATATCCAGTTTCGAAATATATGTTATCTATTATCACAGGTAGCGGGGAATTATTTGTTATTGAAAAATCCTGGCCTCCAATTTGAGAAGGCTCAATAAACCAAAGTGTATCCGGGTTTGAAGTAACATTTAAAGCAAGCAGATCAGAATCCCAGGCTACTACAACAGTATGTGTACCAACTTCGGTTTCAATATTCAAATCATCATACAACATTGCAACATCGGTTGGCCCGGTAGGTATTGGAATAATTACATTGAGATCCAGTTCCTGTCCTGCTTCAAGATTGTATGGCAGGGATGGCAATGGCGCTTCGAACATCCACCAAAAGCTAGTACCCTCTTCAGTAATGTTATTGATCACGATATCCGAATCAGTCTGATTGCTGATGTTGATCATTTTACCCATGGCCATATCGTCGATGGTGAGGAAATAAAGTGAATCAGGGCTAACTGTGATGTCTGCCAATTCAGTTACCTCAAAAGTTACCGGAATTTCAATCATTGGATAATCCGGGTCGTTGGAGGTAACCATTATTGTTCCTTCATAAGTTCCCATTTCCAGTTCTTCAGCATTACATGGAACCATACATTCGATATTTCCTGCCGGCAAAACTGTACCTGTTGAAGGACTTATTGGGCCTAACCATTCAATTGCACTTTCAACCCTTGTAATGTTGATATCAATATTCGTTGCCTGGCATCCGCCATCGCCATAGGTGTCTTCAATCCATATCTTCCATGTGCCATCCATTTCTTCACCGTTAAAAGCTGTGGCATCAATGGTATAAGTTCCACCGGGATTTCCTGCTGCAATTGTTGATTCAGTTCCTTCCGGGGATTCAAGCACCAGACTCCCTTCTTCGGGATAACCATCGGTTGTCCAGGTATAAGTGATTTCAAAACCTGCAACTTCACCCATGTCAGTAACTTCCATGTCAGCCCATCCTAATTCATTGTAGGTATTGTAATCGTAAGCGTTGGCTGAGGGGCTATCTTCAACTGTATAGTTTATACTTCCTAAAACGGCAGTGTTGGTTTCGATGCTGAAGTTCAGGTCAATTAGTCCGGTGTTGGAAAGCATAAAACTGGTTTCGGTGCTTTGTCCTGCAGCAGCAGTAACATTGATACTGGTAGGATCGATGTTTATTTGTGCAAAAGCCTGTTCGCCCACGAAGAATTTATGTGGATCGGGTTCACCAATTAGTGGATGGGTTTCGTGCCTTCCCGATTCATCGGCTACATAAAGATAGTATTCAATTTCGCTGCCCAGGCTTGCACCTGGAATTTCTCCTGTCCAAAGTTGGCCACTTGTGTTGCTCATGTTGGCCATTTCCCATTCGGCGCCATTTACACGGTAATAAATAAGCGCCGAATCGCTGTAAGTTAGCTGGCCACTTAAATTTCTAATATTTGCTTCAACCGGATATTCGGTTTGCACGGGCTGCTCGCCCATGATGGCCACATGATTGATATGCAACATTCCTTTATCGGCAAGTCCTTTGGTGCGGCAGTGCAGTGCATC
>CAZBDF010000611.1:0-1091 GCA_964490385.1 uncultured Lentimicrobiaceae bacterium
AATACGTAAGCTGCAAAAAAGGAGATGGCGTCAAGCATCCGTTTATCACTCACTACAATTCCTCCAGCAGAATAAGGCACATAGCCCATTTTGTGTGGGTCGATGGTGATGGAGTTGGCTTCTGAAACAGCTTTAAATGCTTTGTAAACATCTTCTGATGGCCAGTCGATGCCATCCTGGTTGATGATGCCTTCTTTGTGCAGCTTGATTTTAAGTTCGTTAAAGGGCAGGAAGTTGTTTTTCTCATCCATGAAAATGGAGCGGGCATATCCTCCATAGGCCATGTCGGCATGAACATAAAATGAAATCCCCTTTTTTTCAAATTTCTTTCTCAGCTCGATGATTTTATCGAAATCGTCAATAGCTCCTTCTTCAGTGGTACCAATAACACCAACCACGCCAAGAACAGGGATTTTCTGAGATGCCAGGTCCTTGATCGTTTTTTCCAGCACATCAATGTTCATACGGAAATGCTCATCAACCTGGATGTTGATAACATTGTTAAGCCCGATCCCAATAATCTCAGCTGCTTTTACCCATGAATAGTGTTTGGATTGAGGAACGATCCATTTGCCAAGCTGCCCCGGTATAATCCCGGTTCCCCTAACAGATTTGTCCCTGACATCTTCCCAAACATCTTTTACTTTTGCCGCCAGGTCCAGGATGGCAGGAACGGGCATGTTGGCCAATTCCCAATCCGACATACCCTCAACAAGTTTAGGCGCAACGGCTTTTACACCAAATGGGATGGAACCAATGTTGCGTGCGTACCATATTCCTTCCAAATTGGCGACACTTCCATCGGTACAAATATGGCCCCAAGCTTTTTCAAGGTCAAAGCCCATCAATTTTGCAAAATCAGCACCCACTTCCAGCTCCATGGGAGAGGTGGCAGTGGAGGCTTCATAGGCTACATTGTTCGGATTGTAAAGCATAGCGCCAACGTAACCCAGGATGGCAGGCATCAGAACATCGGCATTCATGTGGCCAAGGTACCGTGGTGAGTGCCAGGGCATTGATGTGGCCCTAAGTTTAGCGCTTAGTTGTTGAAGTACTTCAACTGTTTTTTGCTCGGTTTCTTTAAACAATTT
>CAZBDF010000611.1:1191-2551 GCA_964490385.1 uncultured Lentimicrobiaceae bacterium
GGAACTTTGTAGGCCCGTTTAACATCAGGGTATTTATACCTTAGTTTAATACCTGAAGCGAACATCAAAATATACATAACGGCATATAAAGTTGTGGTTAGGATCAGGATCATAAAAAAGCCCGTGTTGATGGCCGGAACAATCACATAAATCAAGGCTACAAGTGAGATCATTATGGCCTGAACAAATACAAACTTAATGGGGACGCCCGCACTGTTGGTCTTTTGCCACCAAAGGGGCATATTCCCGTTTTTTGCCACCTGGAGCATTGCTTTGGAAGGCCCCAAGACCCATGTGCTGAGTTGGCCCAAAGCACCTATTGCCGCCATCCCGGCTACAATTGGTATCAGCCATGTTACCCCTTCTTTGGTAAAGAAAATAGTGAATGTCTGCATGATTCCTGAAGCCAGGCTAATATCATTTTTTGGTTCAGAGATTTCGATCGCAAAGGCGCCTAAAACATTTAACACAAGAACAAGGATCACAGCAATCAGCATTGCGATCGGGTAATTGCGACTTGGGTTTTTGACTTCGTTGGCATGAACGGCAGAAACCTCAATGCCTGCATAAAGAAAAACGATCCCTACAAAAAACGTAAGGTTATTAAGGCTGCTGAAATTTGGCAAGGCCGCTTTCCAGGAAAATGGGGGCAGTTCGATTGGGTTATTCCCCAAAAAATAAACCATTCCGAACCCGAGGATCAGAAAAAATGGGATTATTACCCCAACAATGAACCCTACTGAGCTTATCATGCTTCCGTATTTCATGCCCTTTAGGTTCAACAAGGTGACCAGCCAAAACATAACAATGATCATTACCGCGATATACACGTTGTTGCTGGCAAGTTTTGGGTCAATAACAAAACCTATCATCGCTGCGATAAACGACCCGATCATTACCATCCCAAAAAACATTTGAACCCAAAGCATCCAAGCCCCAATAAAGGCTGCACGCTCGCCAAATGCCAGTTTGATCCATTCATAAACCCCTCCGGATGTTGGCCAGCCTGTTGATAGCTCGGCCGACAAAAGAGCTGTAGGTATTAAAAATATGATTGCCGCAACAACCATGTAGAACACCTGTTGCCATCCTGTTTCCGCTAGCATTGGAAGGTTTCGGATACTCATCATGAACGCGAGGGTGATCATAACAAGCTTGAACAAATTTAGATATGTGGTCTTTTGTTTCATTTTTTTAAATTATTTGGTAATGTTGTTCATTTTGATTTATGAGGTAAAACTAAACAATAATCTTGAACTATAGTTTATTCCTTACTAATTCTCAAAAGATCTTGTTTTTTTTAAAAGATCAAAAATTAAGCCTGCCCCAAAAAGTTAGAAGAATAACTTCCGAAGCAGGC
>CAZBDF010000612.1:0-2549 GCA_964490385.1 uncultured Lentimicrobiaceae bacterium
GGTGGTATTGTACAGAACATCTGCCTCTGGGGTGTTGAAATGGGTGAAACCGATTACGTACCATTAGATAATGACGTAAGCATGTCATCTATTGTTGAACCTAATTCAGGTCTTGATTTAACAGCCACTGAGCCTATCACTGTTAAAGTGAAGAACAATGGTTTGAACAGCCAGACTGATATCCCTGTTGAAGTAACATGGGATGGCGGAAGCTGGAGTGGCGTTGTTCCCGGAACATTGGCTACCGACGAAACTGCAGAATTTACACTTCCTGTAACTGCTGACCTTTCAGCTTATGGTGAGTATGGCTTCGAAGCATGCACAATGCTTGCAGGTGACGAGAATCCTGACAACGACTGTAAATCAAAAACTGTTGTTAACGAGGCGCCAAGTCTATGTCTTGAAGGTCTTTATACTTCAGGTTGTTCATTTGGTGATGGCCTGATTTCATGGGATCTTGCGAACATCAATGTTCCTGTTATCGAGTGTGGTAATGGCGATCCTTATGATTGGTACCATGACTTCCAGGATATGGTCCACGAATTTGAGGCAGGTACTACCTACACCCTTACAGTTCAGTGTGGATATGCCAGTACATTCCTTGATGTATGGATTGACCTTAATGATGACCTGTATTGCAGCGACGATGAGCTGATCTTAAACGATGCTTCATTGCCTACTGTAGGTGTTGATTATACTTTTGATATCGTAATACCTGCTGCAGCCACTGATGGACAGCATGTAATGAGGTACAGGACTAACTGGACAGCAGTTGTAACTGAGTCATGCGAAGTTTTATCTTATGGAAACATGTGTGACTTTACTGCACAAATTGGTGGTGGTGCTCCATGGCTCACTGCTGCTCCGCTTACAGGTTCATTGGAGCAAAATGAAACCATGATCATTGACGTTACCTTCACTTCAACTAATCTTCAGGCTGGTGTTTACACAGGTGGACTTACCTTCACCAGTAACGATCCCAACAACCCAACTGTTAACGTACCGGTTACATTGACTGTTGGTGGTGTTAATCCTCCTGAAATCGTGGTTAACCCTGACGAATTCCTCTTTGAAATGGAACCAATGAATCAAGAAATTCAGGTTATGGAAGTACATAACATGGGTGACGAAGACCTTGTTTATTCATTGAGTATTGTTTATGATGCGGATGTTGCTGGAACTCCTGTACCACTGGAACGCCCTGCGAACTTCAATATTACCAACTGTGAAGTTGCACCAGGTACTTATGCCGGCCCTGTTCAATATACTGATGATCCTTTCGATCTGCAATTCGAATATGCTTGTGCAGATGCTACCGGTGAAGCAGGTGTTGAATCAGATGGTAACTATATCTACACTACACTGTGGAATGGTACCCAGTTTGTGAAGTATGAATTGGACGGAACTTATGTTGAAACTTTCGCTTGCGGAAGTGCAGCAGCAATCCGCGACCTTGCATACGATGGTATGTATTTCTATGGTGGTGCAGCCTCTACTACTGTATTTGAAATGGACTTTGATAACCAAACTGTTATCAGTACAATTTCAGCTCCTGTAGCTACACGTGCTATTGCCTACGATCCAATTGAAGATGGTTTCTGGGCCAACAACTGGTCAGATTCACCAACATTGTACGACCGTACTGGTTCTACACTGAATTCATTTGCCATCGGTGGCGACGAAAGCTTCTATGGCTTTGCCTTTATGTACAATGACGAAGGTACAGGACTGTGGGGTTACAGCCAGAAAGTTGGTACCAGCCAGAACATGTTGTACCTCTACGATGTATCTAATGGTTCACTCATGGATGAGTTTGACATGCTGAGCATTCTTACCCTCCCAACTCCTGGTACTGATATCGGTGGTGGTTTGTACATGCACGAGAACATCGTTCCCGGTACATGGACACTTGGTGGTATTGTTCAGAACATTTGTATCTGGGGTGTTGAAATGGGTGCAGCTGAAGGTCCAGTATTGTGGCTTTCTGTTGATCCTATGTCAGGCACAGTTGCAGGTGGTGACATGGATGAAGTTGATGTTACTGTTGATACTGATGATTTACCAGAGGGTATCTTGTATTATGCTACAATTAAAGTTGCTAGTAATGATCCTATGATTCCAATGGTTGATGTTCTTGTAACACTTGACCTTGACGTGGGAATTGGTGAGTACGAAGATGCTTACATCATGATGTATCCTAACCCAGCCAAGAACAATGTTAACGTTAGTGCCAACTATGAGTTGAATAACATAGTTGTAATTAACCAACTTGGACAGGTTGTAATTGATCAGCAGGTTAGCGGTAACGCAATATCTGTAAATACATCACAACTACAAAAAGGAATCTACTTCGTGAAGATTAAGTCCCAAGCGGGAGAATCTACACAAAAGTTGATCATCCAATAATCCTTCATTGGAATACAAATAAAAAGGGAGCCTTCGGGTTCCCTTTTTTTGTTTATCATCGAATTTAACGGATTAATCTAATTCTAATTAGGGGCTGCTTAGAAAGGCCTAATCCATTGGATTACCATAAGTTATTCCATAAT
>CAZBDF010000613.1:0-2540 GCA_964490385.1 uncultured Lentimicrobiaceae bacterium
GTTAAAGCTATGCACCGGATTCTGTTCATTCGACATCGTCCCATCGCCAAACTCCCACATCCAATCAACCGGGTTGCCGATTGAGGTATCGAAGAAATAAATGGTGAAGAAATTTGTGGAATCCTGCATATATCCAAATGATGCATTCAGTCCTCCTAATATTTCAACCTCAACCACATTACATACTTCCTCGTCGCAGCCTGCAAATGAATTATAAATGTGCAGACAAACTTCATAATTTCCAGGCTCAAAATACTGGTGGTTTGGATTCTGTTCTGTCGATGTTTCGCCATCACCAAAGTCCCATAACCATTCTTCAGGTGTTGGATACGACCAATCGAAAAACTGTACATTCATATCCGCGTCAAGCTGCCAGTCAAATTCAGCATAACAATCCCATGGATAACCTTCAACATAAACTTCGTTGCAAAATACATCCTGGCAATCAGGCGAAGTTATTGTTAAACAGACTTCAAAAAACCCGACCTCCTGGTAAAGGTGTATCGGGTCCTGCTCTTCGGAGGTTTCTCCATCACCAAACTCCCAGAAATAATTCAGGTCATCCGGCCCTATGGAAGCATCATAAAATTGGACAACATAAGCGCTATCGCCCAGGGGCACCCAGTCAAAGGCTGCCTGGCATTCAAAATTGTTACCAACCCAAACTTCCTGGCATAAAGTGTTTTCACAATTCATAATAGGATTGTACATATGCAGGCAAACTTGATAAACACCCTGCTCATCGTACTGATGAAGCGGACTAAGTTCATTTGAAGTATTGCTATCACCGAAATCCCAGGTAAAGACGGATTCAGTTCCCGGAATTGATTCGTTGTTAAACTGTACCTGAAAGTTATCCAGATGATTCCACCAAAACTGAACATCACAAGGATTTGGTGGACTATCTACAATAACCTCTTCACAATAAACGTCAACACAGTTTTCGCCATAAACCGTGAGGCAAACCGGATAAACTCCAGGCTGGTAATAATTGTGCACCGGATTGGGATCCCACGACATCTGGCCATCACCAAATTCCCAAACCCACTCGCCGGGCTCAAAATTTGAAAGGTCTAAAAACTCCACAGTCAAATCGTCCATCGGCCACCAGGTATAATAAGCCTGGCAATCGCCCCCGCCCCCACCTTCAACCCAAATATCCTGACAAAAGGTATCCTCGCAATTCGTCTGTTCATCAAAAATAGTCAGGCAAACTACATAATCGCCGGGCTGTTGATAAAAATGGATTGGTGCGGGTTCGTCAGAAAATGTTCCATCTCCAAAATCCCAGAGCCATTCTGTTGGCGGAGAATCGGACATATCAATAAAGTGAATTGTTTGTTCTTCCATAGGGATCCACTCGAAAAAAGCCTGGCATCCGGGAGGTATAAATTCAACATTTACATCCATGCAAAATGTGTCTTCGCAATCGGGTGTGGTAATAGTCAGGCAAACTGGATAAATACCAGCTCCTCCAAAAGTATGCACAGGATTTTGTTCATCCGATCCGCTGCCATCGCCGAATTGCCAGAACCATTCAAGCTCTTCACCCGCAAAAAAGGAAGCATCAAAAAACATGATTGTAAACGGGTCGTTGGGACTGGGTTGATAGTCCCACATGGCCCAACAATCGGGGAAAGGTTCATCACAAATGATAAAATCACAGGTAATACTCAATAAGCCCTGGTAAAAAGGATACATCTCTGTCATCAAATAGCCATTACAGTCAATTGTTGAGATCAATACTTCGGCCTGCATGAGCGCTTCCGGTACTTCAACTTCATCAAGGTACTCACCAGCGTCGTTTGTAAATACCTCATTGAAATACCCGTCAAAAACATTTGAAGCAGGAATTTCGATGGTCACCAGATGGCCCGGTACGGGATTAACATTTGGGTTTTCATAAACCGTACCCGAAACAGTAAAGATTTGTACGTTAGCTTTGGCAGAAAATTGAGCTATAACAGCAAACAAGAAAAACAAGTAGAACTTTTTCATATCGAGTTGATTTTTAAAACGATTGATAATAGATAGTGTTCGTCTAGAAAGTCCAACTTCTGCGTTGTTGCTCAAAATCCAAATCCTCATCCCGTACGTACGGGACTGCGGTTTGAATTTTTCACACGCCTTGAATTTGTCCATAGGACTCCTTTGGAGAACTTTCTAGAGCAAACACCCGACTTTATGGACAGGCACTAGATAGCAAAGATACAAAGATTTGAATAAGCAATTTTTAACTCGAGAAAGATGGCATACAACGAATTTCATTTGTAACTAAAACAAACAGAGTACAAATAGGTTTATGCTTTAGCGACGAAACCAAAAGTTGATGGTACCTACTACCAAAAGGAACATAGTTCCACAGAGTAGTGCGTCATATTCCTTCATTGATTTTTATTAGTTTTGTAGAAAACAATTCTTATGAAGAATTATAAATTTTCGGCTGAAATTATTAAAGACAAAGAGATTAACCAATATATTGGCATTGTTCCAGGAGTTCCCGGTGCACACTCACAAGCTTCCTCTTTAGACGAATTACA
>CAZBDF010000614.1:0-2539 GCA_964490385.1 uncultured Lentimicrobiaceae bacterium
CCAAGTTGCATCTTTTACATGCCCTGATCTGGTAATTAAGAACATCAAGGGATTCGTGTTTTTCTGCGCTTTCAAATAGCTTATACTGTTCCATCTCTTGTAATTTGTATTTCTATGAACGGTATTGTCATAAAGAATTTTCATTGAACATATTTTCAATTTCCTTTACAATGTGAAAAATCGGTTGGCACCAAAATAGTTTTCATGACTGTAAGTTTTAGTTTATGTTCAAATTATTTTTCTAACTCATCAAGGAGTTTTATTATTTCCCTGGTTTGACAGTTACTGAGTGTAGCGTAACCCTCCTTTACCGCGATCTTTTGACCATCGGTGTAAATCCATCTTAAGAAAGATATTATTTCAGGTCTTTTTGGTTTGTCGTTGGATACAAGATATAGTTCGCGACATAAGTGAGATGGAAGCTTCCCTATGTATGCAGCTCTTTGTAGCATACATAAGTTTTTGTAAAATCGTTCGGTACTTTCAATTTTTCCACTGTTATTAAAATCTATTGGCAGGGTGCTCAATCCTTCGCGGACTTTATTTGCTTTGAGATCATAGGCATTATGCGCGTTGCAAAATGAAAGGCTTAATGGCTCCTGGCTAACAGCTTCAACTATTTGTGTATAACTTGTTAAGGGTATCCCGACCAGGTCATCCTGTGTTATGTCAAGGTATTCAGACCATACTTCGGCAGTACCTGAAAAATCGGATCGGATAAAAACTTTAACAGGGTCATTGTTGTCAATTCCTAATACTTCACCCCATGTAATTACATTTTCGGAAGTAAACAAATCAATAAGCGTTTCTCTCTGAATCCCATTATTCAGGATTTCCTCCAGGAAAGGATTTTTCTCATTTATGATTGGAATTACCCCCTCTTTTGAAACCGTAAATTGCCACAGGCCTTTCGCTTCCTCAACCGGTCTTAAACTTCTTGAGGCCATTGCTAAATCAGTATTTTCGGACAACAAGTCAGCTAATCCGTTTTCAGTCCCTACCTCCGAAACTAAGATTTTAAGATCTGGTTTGTCTTTTGTGAATTCTTCCGCCCAGATTTTCATTAAGGGGTAAAGGGCTTCAGACCCTGTTATTTCTATTGTGCCCTTTAATTCTTTTACAATCCTTTCAGCATTCTGCTCTTCTGGCAAATCAGATTTGCATCCCAACAGTAACACGATTACTAAAACGTATTCAATTGCTGTCCAAATTCTTGATTTTTTTAAAATTATGTTTTTTTTCATTGTCGTAAGGGTGTTAATTAAATTTTTGAATTAACAATTTGATTGGTCATTATTTCAGTAAAAACCATTCAGGATCGATAAATCTGCTGAGCTTCTCCCCATAAGATTCCACTTGTTTTTTTTCGTCCACCTTAAAAGTGATCCTTTCACCATATTTTCTTGAAATAATGATGTAGCACTCGTTACAGTTGTCATCTACCCTGATATATTTAGCCAAGGCATCTTTGTTTGGGATGTTTAAACTTTCGTGACAAACCGGACAAAACAAATCAACAACTTCACCCTTTTTAACAGTTATTGAAGAACTTAGCTTGCTCGAATAATTTCCTATTTCTTCATGCAATAGTATCAGGCCTACCATGTTTGCACTTGTTTTGGCCGATAAAATGATGTTGTTCCCGGCATTGATTGCACCCCGGCAGTGTGGACATAAATATGTAACTTTCATAATTATAAATATTTAGTTTCTTAATTGTTAGTTAATATGCTCAAGCTTCGAAACTTTTCTCTAGTGTATTGCTTGTTCTAAATGGATTTTGCAAACCTTTTTTTAATGCATTCCAGTAATCTCAAATTCAAACCTTCAGCGTATACTCTTACAATTTCAATTGCTCTTGAATCGATGATTATGGTTCCCAATGTTGCATCAAAAAGTTCGCAATCATTATTGTTTCTTATTTCAATTAAAATATCCGAAAATTCACTGTTACTAATTTGTTTAGGAATAGTAATGTAACCTTTATGTTCTTCTTTTTTATCAAAATAGATACCCGCTTCTATTTCTTTCAGGACAAAATATTTGCTTACCTTAATTAGGGCAAAATCAGATATGTGGACTTTTTTAATGAATTCGACCCCTTCATTAATGCAACAGCTTTGCAACAAATGAATGTGCTCATAATCAGGGAAATGTTTAACTCTGATTGCAGGATATTTATGATGTGCGAAATTTAGCCATGCTGTAGCAACATTTGCTTTTTTCATGTAACATGAATCTATATTCTGAGCAAAGCGCAAAACTTCTTCCAAAGAATAGTAATGTGTGGTAAATAGGAATAAAGAATTGGGATTGGTCTGCCCCGGGCCAATTCCATAATAACCGGAATAAGGCCTGTTGGCTTCTGCAACACTGGTGTGTTTAAGAATGTTATAATCTATTGGGATCAACGATTCATTTTTAACCATTGAACCGCATGTTTTGATTAAGTTATTGTTTTTCATTTTTTCATGTTTTAAATTTGTATCTATTTAGCTGGTATAGAAATGAAGTGAATCTTTCGTTTAATAAGTTCAAT
>CAZBDF010000615.1:0-2534 GCA_964490385.1 uncultured Lentimicrobiaceae bacterium
GGCCAGTCCAATGCCGCTTCCTTCATGGTAATTAGGGTTCGCGTTTGTTTCATCCACGAGGTAAAAGCGTTCGAATATCTTGTCCAACTTATCCTCCGGTATCCCCAAGCCTGAATCAGAAACAATGATATGAACCTCCCCGGCTGCATTGTCGTCATCCGGCATACTTGCTACTTCAACACTTATACGGCCTCCTTCAGGTGTAAATTTAAAGGCATTCGAAAGCAGGTTATTGATGATGATCTCTAATTTATTTTGATCAACAGAACCAATAATCTCGTCCTCTTCAGCTTTAAAATCGAGTTGAACCTTCCTTTGGTTAGCCAGCGACTCAAAGGATTGAGTGAATGTTTTAGCCAGTTTTACAATGTTCTCCTCGCGCGCGTTTAGCTTAAGTTTCCCTGCCTCTAATTTCGACAGGTTTAAGAGCTGGTTGATCAGCCTTCGCAGCCTGCGGGCATAACGATGGATGAGCAGTAGTTCATTTCTGTGGCTTTCATCGGTGATCTTGCTTAATAACTTTTCAGCAGGGCTCAGTATCAGTGTAAGCGGAGTTCGGAATTCATGAGATATATTGGCAAAAAAACTTGATTTCAACTGATCCAGTTCTTTTAGTTTATCGGATTCAACTTTTTTAAGTTCAAGGTCATGTAAAAGCTTTTGCTCACTTCGAATCTTTCGCTGACGTATAATAATAATGGCAATCAAAATAAAGAAAAATGCACATCCCACTAATATTATCATTAAGGTTCTGGATTGCCTGACTTTCATTTTCTGCAATTCATTTTCGCTGGCCAATAATTCAATTTGGCCTTTATTTTTTTCATCAATCGAAACAGCTTCCAACATGGTTATCAGGTTCTGGTTTTGTTCCAGAAAAACCCCATCAGCAGCCTGCTTGTATAAGATGTAATTTTCAAGTGCTTTGTCATTTTTGCCAAGCTTTGAATATGCATGGTAAATGCCCTCATACATCAATTGCCTGTCGTAATTGATATAATACCTGTTATTGTAACCGTGAATGGGTTCAGGATATTCATTGATGATGAAGTCAGCCAATCTGGCTTCCGCCATCTGTATGCCTTTGTTATATAAAGAAATAGCCTTTTCATATTCACCTTTTTTGTAATTGATAGCTCCCAGCATTTGAAAAATTGCAGGCTTTTGATCGAAGACACCGATGCAAGTATCTGGTATTTTCATTGCCTTGTCAAGGTAAACCATAGCTTCTGAGGTATGTTCATCAGTATTATAACCAAGATAAGTTGAAGCGATATTAAGTAATAAGGTGATTTTCATATCATCCGTTATTCCCTGTAATTTCAATGCTTTAATAAACCATGACAAAGCTATTGTTAGATAGGATGTATCAGATGGACGAGTATAGAGGGGAGAATACGCTTCACCAATCTCACAGTACACGTAGGACAATTCATTGTGATTAACCGCAGTATCTAGATAAGATATGGCTTTAAATCCATAATAAATAACCGAATCAGGCTCTGGTGGATACACGACATTATTGGTTACAGCCAGGGTGAAGTTAATATTGTATTTATCCGTTTTATCTCCGATGTTGCAAATTGTTTTAACAGCTTTATCAAAATAGGGTGGCGATTCTTCCGGCCCCCGGGTAAAATAATTTAAAAGTGCTATTTGCAAACAACAGTAGCCATATTCTATACAAGGATCCAAATCTTCGTAAAAGCGGCAGGCCTTTAAATAATTGGCAATGGTTGGCTCCAGGTTATCGAGCAGAAAACTTGCATTGCCAAGATTATAATAAGCATCCGCCAGGCCTTTTTTGTAATCGAGATGCTCAGAAATTTGGATGGCTTCAGTTGCCAGGCTGATACTACTATCAATATCATTCCTGCAAATTACGTTGGAGAGCAAATTTAAAACGTCAGCCTTTTCTGAGCCTTCTTTCTCAGTTAGCAGGGCAGCAAGACTGTCGGCATTGAGTTTTTCTACGTAGAATTTAACCTGGGCCTGGGCAAGGTTTGCCAGGAGGAACAGAACAACAATGAAAGTTAATTTAATTTTCATCGGCCTGGAATGTTTGGGGTTAAAGGAAGTAAAGGTAATAAAAAAGTCCAAATCACGGAATAACCTGATCCCTTAAAACGGGCTGAATTTTTTCACCATCACTATCTACATAACTTTAAATAGATACCATTACATTCGAAACAAAATCATTTTCTTACATTTGCTAAAAAATGACATGAAGGGACCAGTCTATAATTCCAAACATAATGTAACATGGAAACTATAACAACAATTATCAATTGGTTTGGGCTCATTTATGTCGGAATCCCCATCGTATCTCTCATTAGCCTGATTATATACTTTTTAACCGGCGGAAGGATTTCAAACAAAAATCTGGATAAAATTATCCAGTTCAGTAAGTGGTACATCGTTTCGGTAGCAATAGTTTTCTCAGCGAAAATTGTTGAATCGAGTTTTACTGAAAGGGAAACAGGCATAAAGGAAATGCAGGTTTACGACAAATATGTTGAGACTATCCTTGAAGC
>CAZBDF010000616.1:0-2532 GCA_964490385.1 uncultured Lentimicrobiaceae bacterium
TGCCATCAGCAGCAATCATTTCAAGGGGGGTACAAATTGTACCCCAGTTGGAATTCAACGCTTTATCCCTGCCTCTAATTCTCTTTACATATTGCTTAACATCCTGACTGTCTGTCAAGACCAATACAACATCCTGTACCGAGAAGTACCATTTTTCATCCTTGTCGTTCCAAATTGTACGTATTTGCTTGCTTTCAAAGAGTTTAATATTAGCCATTCTAAAAAATATTTTGTTGAATAAGACAAAGTTAATACAATTTGGTAATTATTTAAGTACTTGTATTCATTGCCAACTTCTAATGACCCCATCCCCGCCCCTTCCCCTTGAGGGGAAGGGAGACCAGCCGCACAAGCGACTGCTGTGGCCAGTGCGGTGGCATCCTCCCCATCAAGGGGGAGTTAGAGGGGGTCGATCGTATAGGCAATTTGATTTGATAGTATGTAGCTAAACAATTACAATTTACCTTCAAATTCCGCCTAAACAGGATCAACGTCCACCACCACCCTGGCAGCTTTGTATTTGCTTTTGGTATTGAAGTTGTCGATGGTTTGTTTGATGAAATCCTTGATTAGATGGGCTTTTTCAGATTTTTCAATTTTAACCATGATATTTTTCAGGTAGAGGTTTTTAACCCTCGATACGATGGGATACTCGGGCCCAAGTACCCGCTTACCAAGTTTTGTTCTTAATGCAGCAGCAAACTCGTTGGCGGCAGCATAAAGGAATTGATTGTCCTTGTGCTGCAATTGTATCTCGATAATCCTGTAAAAGGGCGGGTACTTAAATTGCTGCCGCTCCTGCAACTGGCTACGGAACATGAGATCATAGCTATTGTCCATCACGTACCTGATTACCGCGTGGTAAGGATTGTAGGTCTGGATGATGACCTTGCCACGATTGTGTTTTCGGCCTGCCCTTCCGCTTACCTGGGCCATCAGTTGGAAACTTCGCTCGAATGATCGAAAATCAGGAAAACTGATCAGGCTGTCGGCATTGAGGATGCCCACGACACTCACGTTATCGAAGTCGAGGCCTTTGGTTACCATTTGCGTTCCCACGAGAATATCAATTTTCCTGTCTTCAAAATCGCTGATGATTCTCTGGTATGCGTGTTTTGATCGGGTAGTATCCAAATCCATGCGCTGGATTTTTGCCTTGGGGAAAAATATTGCCAATTCCTCTTCCACCTTTTCGGTGCCAAAACCCTGCATCATCAATCCGGTGTGGCCGCATTCGGGGCAACGCTCGGGTACCCGGTTCGAGTAGCCACAGTAATGGCATTTGAGCTGGTTGTTGTGTTTGTGGTAAATTAATGAAACATCGCAATTTTTGCACTGAGGTATCCAGTTGCATTGGTCGCACATCAGGCGCAGCGAAAAGCCACGGCGGTTTTGAAAAAGGATTATCTGTTGTTTCTCATCAAGTGCTTCCTCGATGTGTTTCATTAAAAAGGAGCTGAAATGCGATTTCATGGTTTTGCGCCGGGTTTCCGATTTCAGGTCGGCCACCAGAATTTCGGGCATGTGCATACCACCATAACGTTCGGTCAATTCTACTAGGCCATACTTATTAAAAGTTGAGTTTGAATAACTTTCGATGGAAGGAGTGGCTGAACCCAACAAAACTTTGGAACCATGCATTTGGGCAAGCACGATGGCCCCGTCGCGGGCATTGTAGCGTGGTGCGGGCTGGAATTGCTTGTAGGAACTGTCGTGCTCCTCATCAACAATTACAAGCCCCAGGTTGCTGTAAGGAAGGAACAAAGCCGAGCGGGCACCCAACACGATTTTATACTTGTTATCTATTTCATCCTTACCATTGTTGATCACCCTGTTCCAGATTTCGACGCGCTCAAACTCGTTGTATTTAGAATGGTAAACCCCAACGGTATCGCCAAAATATTTGCGCAGGCGGTTGATGATTTGCGTGGTGAGGGCGATTTCGGGCAACAGAAAAAGCACCTGCTTGCCTTGCTTGATTACCTCATCGATGAGTTTGATATAAATTTCAGTTTTCCCGCTGGAAGTCACACCGTGCAATAAGGCAACAGCCTTGTCTTCAAAATGCGTATTTATTTCATTCAGGGATTTTTGCTGGCTTTCGGTCAACTGAATAGTATCCACACCCTGCACCGCGTCATACTCTTCGAGGCGGCTGGTTACTTTTTCGACAATCGTAAAAACTCCCTTCTCTTCAAGCGACTTTAGTGCCTGTGGTGAAGCCTTGGCTGCCTTGAGCAAATCCGGTTTTTTTATCCCAGCCTTATCTTCCTTAAAATTTTTGACAAGCCTGATGTAGGTCATCAACAATTCCAACTGCTTAAAGGCCCGTTTTTCCAAAACATCGAAAACTTCCCTGAGTTTTTCATCCGAGCGATACTCCGAGTTCAGGCTAACATAGGCATCAATTTTGGGTCGATACCTGTCAATAACCTCCTCCTCTGTTAAAACCACTTTTTTCTCGATGAGGTTTTTAATGAGTGGGATTACTTTCTTAAACTCCACAATACGCGAAACTTCGGTAAGGGTCAG
>CAZBDF010000617.1:0-2521 GCA_964490385.1 uncultured Lentimicrobiaceae bacterium
CGAACAGGAACTATACGATTGGTTTTTACAACATGATAGACGATTGAAGTTTAATCAATGAGATTATGTTTTTGATTCCAAAAATATTTAGTCGAACTGATCCCGATCCGCCAGCTGGCGGATGGATTACCAGTATGATATTGCATTGCATTTCATTTAACAATTGGTATTACATGCAATGAAGTTTCAATGGGCCAGGGTGTCCATAACCTTGTCAGATAAGCTTTCCCGGGAAAAGCTATTTGCAAAGCGAATTATACTTCAAAATATCCTCGGCCAGATTGTCGATGGAGATGGTTTTTGGATTGGATTTCATGGCTGTGCAATCCCCAAAAATCTCATCATATTGCCGCTTATAGCTTTTTTTGTTGATAGTAAAGGTTTGATCCCCTTTTACTATAAAATAGGTTTTTATCTTTCCTCCTGTGATCGCAGTCCCATTGATCGATGTGATTCCGGATTCGGAGTTGGGATCAGGGTACACCTTGAGTTTTTGATCGAAACCATAATTGATAAGCTGAAGCAAAGCAGATTTGTCTTTTTTCTGCTTATAAACCACACTATTGAATAAAACCAGGTTTTCTCGAATAATCCCGGCATAGTCAGTTGTTACGGCATTTGTTATGCTCTTAGTGGCCTGATTCACAATGGTGGCGGCTTTGGCTACATTTGTGAGTTTGGCCCTGACCTCTACAATATCTTCAGCTTTTAGTTTAAATTTTTCTCCGGATTGTGTTTTAAACGCCAGCATCTTAAGCCGGCCAAAGGAGGACTGGTAGGAGCTTAGTTTTTCTGCTTCCAACACCTGACCGTTTGTGGTGGTGATTTTAAAATCACGCAGCCAGGCAACATCATCGTTGCTGATTAATGTTGAAAGGTTTTGAGATACGGCCGTGTTAACCAAGAAAATAGCCATGAAAAGAAAGGTGAGTTGAAATTTCATCTTAAGCAAACCTTTAATCTTTGTAAGTTGGGTAGATGGTTTGGATTGATAACTGGTAAAAGATTTGATTGAAGTAGTTCCCGCTTTTCCTGTTGATTTGTGAATCATAGCTATTTATTTATTTGTGTTTAGACTTGGTGTGCGAATATACATCAAAGTTAGCAAAAAATCTCTCTTTTCTGAAGCTTTTGCCACAACTCTATTTCCTCTCATCTCACGCCCGCCTTCCATAGATTAGTTCGGCGGGCAGGACAATCTTTCCAGCCAACGCACGTGGTTCTTTCCTGGCAGGAATTGCTAAATTTATGATATAAATGCTCTATTCTGATAAAAGAATTTAAGACACCGACCAGATTTCCCAAAAATTTCAGTATCCGCCCAATGACCTATATTTATTGTAAACGGCTTTCATTTTTATAGTTTTCAATGATACCGCTACTCACCCAATAAATATCTGTTTTACCCATGCCTGGATGTTTGTATGAGTTTACAAATTCATCTTTAATCTTTTGATAGGTCAACTTTTCGCTTGATTTTTCCTTTGCTATAATATGTCTGGAGGAAAAGAAAAAATACTTTCCATCAGGATCAAGCATCGGACACAATTCAGCCCCTGTTTTATTAATATCTTCCCCCATATTTTGAGGAATGCTCCATTCACCGTCGGTATTGAATGTGATATACAAACCACTCCCGGCAGCTCTTCCATAGCTTCTGAAGATCATATAATCTTCGTTTGGTGAAATAAAAACATCTCCTTCCCAATATTCGTTAATCGTTTCATTTAATTTAACGCAAGGCTCAAAATCATTCCCATTACTTTTGGCGCAATAGATGTCCCGGTTGTTTCCTCCTCCTCTTCCCGATGAGAAGTATAAAGTTCCGTCTTTTGTTAAGCTAGGATAAATATCATCTTCGTCAGAGTTAATGTCCGAGCTTAAGTGTTCTGGCAAAGCCCATTCACCATTGATATTTTCCACACGCCAAATATCCCAATCTGTTTTGGGTGCTTGTAAGCTGTCGATAGGGCGTTTAGAAACATAGTACAACCATTTCCCATCAGCTGTAATAAAGGGATCTGCTTCAGAGTATTCGCCCGAAAAACTCGCTACTTCAGGTGCTGACCATTGCTGCCCATTGTATGTCATTGACATTATCACAAAACTATTTCCAGGCATTATGACCGAGAATAAAAACGCTGTATAGTCGGGAGAAAAACAAGCATTTATTTCTGTCATTCCTGTTGACACAATATTAGGGGCAAATATTTCCGGGATAAGGCCCGGTTCATTTTGCCCTAAATATTTTCCGCTTAATATTGGGAAACTATTTTTTTCATTTTCTGCTTGCTTGTTATCACATCCGATTAACAGAATAATAAATGCAATTAAAACCGTATTTTTCATATCGCTGAATTATTCATTGGTGAATAAAGGTAAAGGTTTTTTACGCAAGTCTCTATGGGTGTACTACAATTATCATGATAAAATCCACAAATGATTTAAATTTTCATCGAATGGAACGAATTACACAAATTTAACCTGCCTTGGGCAGGTGATAATTCGATTAATCAGCGTA
>CAZBDF010000618.1:0-2503 GCA_964490385.1 uncultured Lentimicrobiaceae bacterium
TCATGAAATCCGAAAAGTGGGCCATTTTTCTCATCCTCACTTTTATCCTTATTATCGCCACTTTTAATGTTATTGGCTCACTGACCATGCTCATCCTCGACAAGAAAAAAGACATTGCCGTTCTCCACAGCATGGGTGCTACCAACCGCTTGATCCGCCGCATTTTTATGATGGAAGGCGTGATGATCTCCATCGGTGGTGCAATGATTGGATTGTTGTTAGGGGCAACCGTTAGCTGGCTGCAACAAACTTTTGGGTTTATAGGCCTGGGGAATGGTGGCGGTTCCTTCGTTGTGGATGCCTATCCTGTCCAACTTCGTCTCATGGATTTCATCTATGTTTTTATCACTGTAATTACCATCGGATTTATTGCTGCCTGGTATCCCGTGAGGCAAATATCAAAGAAATATCTGCATCAGAAACTATAATAATTTTTGAATGAGATGTAAGATGTATTATGCTGATGGTTGAATTTGTTAAAAATCTGTTAAACAGACAATTTGTTTAAACATTTTGGATTAAATTCCGTTGCTTAACATGATTGAACAATTTTATGCTTAGAAAAATTACACATACTGCCCTCTCCATCTTTTTGCTTACGGCAACAATGGGCTTTACTGTGTCTAAGCATTATTGCGGTTTAGAGTTAATCGAGGTTACAATAAATGCTGAGGCTGAACCTTGTTGTGACGATTCAGGATCTTCTGGATGTTGCCACGATGAAACCGATTACTTTCAATTTGACGAGGATTATGTAAGCCCAGATTTTTCGGAAGATATTCAACTTGCTGACTTTAATGTTCTTTTCCCAATAGTACTCACGTATATTTTTAATACGCCTGAGGATATTGAAAAGGAGCTGTTAAATTGTGCTGAATCCCCGCCGCCCCCATCTGTACATACAAAACTATCCTTCCTGCAAACTTTTCTTATTTAATTATTGATTTGTGATCAATGAATTATCACTGTGTCGTGGCATTTGCCAGATGATGCGGTTTAATTTATTATTTGTCCTACACACAAATCATCTTTCAAAATTGAATAAGTATGTTAAACAAAATAATTAAGTTCTTTCTGACCAATAAACTGGTCACCTTCCTTCTGCTATTGTTGTTCATTGGGTGGGGAATCATCAACTCACCATTTAATTGGCAAACCGGCTTTTTGCCAAACGATCCTGTCCCCGTGGATGCCATCCCCGACATTGGTGAAAACCAGCAAATCGTTTACACGGAATGGCCCGGGCGATCTCCACAGGACATCGAAGATCAGATTTCTTATCCGCTTACTACATCACTATTGGGTATTCCGGGAGTAAAGACCATCCGTAGCAATTCCATTTTTGGCGTATCCAGCATCTACCTCATTTTTGATGAGGATGTAGAATTTTACTGGAGCAGGACACGGATTTTAGAAAAACTGAATTCGCTTCCTGCAGGTTTGTTACCCGAGGATGTTTCCCCAACTTTGGGCCCCGATGCAACGGCCTTAGGCCAGGTTTACTGGTACACCCTCGAAGGCATGGACAAAGATGGCAATCCGGCAGGTGGCTGGGACCCTCATGAATTGAGGACCATCCAGGATTTTTATGTCCGGTATTCATTAACAGCAGCCAAAGGTGTTGCCGAAGTTGCTTCAATTGGTGGTTTTGTAAAAGAGTATCAAATCGATATCGATCCCAATGCCATGAAAGCCCATGGCGTGAATGTAACGCAAATAATGGCTGCGGTAAAAAACAGCAACCTCGATATTGGTGCCCGCACCATCGAATTCAACCGTGTGGAATACCTCGTCAGGGCTGTTGGCTATATCAAAAGACTTGAAGACCTCGAAAAGAGTGTTGTAGCTGTTAGGGACAATGTACCTATCCGTTTGAAGGATGTTGCAAAAATCAATTTCGGGCCGGCTACACGCCGGGGAGGTTTGGATAAAGGAGGTGCTGAAGCTGTGGGAGGGGTAGTCGTTGCACGATACGGATCAAATCCCCTGGAAGCAATAGATAATGTAAAAGCAAAAATTGCAGAAATAGCACCCGGATTGCCATCGAAAACACTGGATGACGGAACCATTTCAAAAGTCACCATTGTTCCATTTTACGATCGCACCGGTTTAATAAAAGAAACCCTGGGAACTTTGGAGGAAGCCATATCACTTGAATTGTTAATCAGTATTTTGGTCGTTATCGTTTTGGTACTAAACCTTCGGGCTTCTTTCCTGATATCAAGTTTACTGCCAATTGGGGTGCTCATCACCTTTATCACCATGCGCCAGTTTGGTGTAGATGCCAACATCGTTGCCCTTTCGGGGATTGCCATAGCCATTGGTGTGATGGTGGATGTGGGGATTGTTTTTACGGAGAACATCATCCGGCATATTGATATGAAGGAAAACATCGGGGCACGCGGCAAGAAATTGCTCAATGTTATTTACGAAGCCACCACCGAAGTTGCCGGGGCAGTAATAACCGCACTTGCAACGACCATTGTAAGTTTTCTTCCGGTAT